>JAKRSG010000047.1 GCA_022402405.1 Bacteroidia bacterium
TTCCATGTAAATGATGTAATTTCTGCTATCATTACTTCAATAAAATTTAATGACCCTGGTTTTATTGTTTTCAATTTGGGGTCAGGTCATTCAGTTTCAGTTGCTGAAATTGTGGATGTTATCAAGAGTTGTAGTTCGAACAAGTTTGATGTAGAGTACACACATCAATATCGAAAAGGAGAAGTTCTAGACTCAGTGGCAGATGTTGGTTTTATAAAAACTAAACTAAATTGGGAATGTAAACTTAATTTAAATAAAGGTATTCAAACAATTGTATGTTAAAAAATTTCATTTCAAGTATTGGAATTAATATTTTAGGTCAAACAGTAAAAGATAAAATTATTGTTTTTGAATCTGATGATTGGGGATCAATCAGAAATTCTTCCTTTGAAGCCCAAAATAGATTGAAAAAAGATGGAATTGATTTTGATGAAGACCAATACACTAAATACGATGGTTTAGAGCAAGATAGTGATTTAGATTTATTGGCTGAATTATTATTGAATTATAAGGATAGAGAGGGACAATGTCCTAAGTTTACCTTAAATACGGTAATGGCTAATCCTGATTTCGAGAAAATTAGAGAATGTAAATTTGAAGAATATAGTTATATTAATTTTGAGAAGACCTACAAAAACTACAAAAATAGTTCTAATGTTCTTCAGAAAATAAAAACTGGGTATAGTGAAAATTGCTTTCTTCCACAATTTCATTCAAGGGAGCATGTAAATGTAGAGCTCTGGTTAAAATTATTAACACAAGGAAATTTGAATTTTATTAAGGCCTTTGATGCAGGAATTTTTGCCTTAGGTAGAAAATATACTGATAATTTCGGCAAACACATAGCCGCAACATATGATATAAATGATATTCATTATGTCAAAGATTCGATTTTGGATGGAAGTACGATTTTTAAAAATACCTTTGGGTTCAAATCTTTGAGTTACATTGCTAATAACTTTATTTGGAATCCAGATTGGAATAATATTCTTTATGAAGCTGGGATAACCCATATTCAAGGAATGAAATACCTTTTGTTTCCATTAGAGGAGCTTGGTATAAATAGAAAAATGGAAAGATTATACAATGGAAAGAAAACTAAGTATAATCAAAAATATGGGGTTAGAAATTGTGCTTTTGAACCACTAGATTATAGATATAAAATTGAAAAAACCATAAATGAAATTAATATAGCTTTTTTACTTAAAAAACCAGCCATTATTTCAACACACAGAGTAAATTACACCTCCCGCATAAGTGAAGAAACAAGAGATTATAGCCTCAACCAATTGAAATTGCTATTAAATGAAGTTTCACGAAGGTGGCCTGAAGTAAGATTCTTTAATACTGTAGAGTTTGCTGATTATCAAAACAGCATTTTTTAAGTTATAGTATATCTTTAAAATCAAAGGGTTAATTTATTTAAAAGTTTTAAAATTATTTGAATGAAAAATAATAGAATTGTAATAGTTAGTTTATCGTTAGCATTAGGAGGTACTGAAAAAGAATCTAGTACGATAGCAAGCTTATTAAGTTCAAAAGGATATCAAATAAAATATATATCAGCTTATAAGCTAGATCATTTTTTTAAATTAAACGAAAAAATTGAATATGTTGAACCCAATTTTACGAGACAAAATTTAAATTCGTTTTTTTATTTAATAAGGTTGTTGCGATTTTTAAGGAAAGAAATTAAATTATATAATCCAAGAGTTATTATTTCTTTTAATGAGTGGATAAATCCATTTGTTTTATTGGCGGCGCTTGGATTGAAAACTAAAATTTTCGTACGAGATTTAATGCACCCTAAAGCTCATTTACCATTTTTAGTTAAATATATAAAAAAAATACTATATCCCTATTCAACCATGGTAATTGCGCAAACTAATTATGCAAAGAATATTATTGAAAATCTATATGGTTTTAAAAAAATAGTTGTTATACCTACAAGAGTAAGTTTTGTTGATTTTACTTCAAAAATAAAAAGTAATAGGGTCATAACTATTGGAAGGTTGGATAATATAAAAGGACATAAATATTTGATTGAAGCATTCCATAGAGTAAATTGTGAAGATTGGGAGTTACATTTAGTTGGGGAAGGACCTTTATTAGAAGAGTTGAGCTTGCAGTGCAAAAAACTAGGAATAAACAAAAAGGTTGTTTTCCATGGTAAAGTACAGAATTTTGATGAATTATTAGCAAATAGCTCAATCTTTGTTTTACCATCTTTAAGAGAGGGATTTCCAAATGCCCTAATAGAGGCTATGTCGGTTCCTTTACCATGCATTTCGAGTGATTTTTATGAAGGGCGAAATGAAATAATTGAACACGGAAAAAATGGATTTGTATTTAATGTAGGTGACGTAGACTCTTTATCTGAATTATTAAAAACACTTATGTTTAATCCAGATTTAAGGAATGTTATTTCTGATGAAGCCCTTAATATAAGGGGGAAATTTAGCTCTGAAATGGTTGATGGATTATACTTAAAACTGATTGAAGATGAATTTTAGAAAAAAATTAAGTAATCTATTTGGTTGGAAGACTAAACGCAAAATTGTTGTAATTGAATCGGATGATTGGGGGAGTGTGCGAATAAAAAGCAAGTATGCCTATAATAAGATGCTAGAAGGAGGTCTTGAATTGGATAGGTCAAATTTTACTAAATACGATGCTTTGGAATCCAATTCAGATATGGAGTCACTTTTTCAAGTATTGAGAAATCATAAGGATTCAAAAGGAAAACACCCTGTATTTACACCTATGTGTGTTGTTGCTAACCCTGATTTCAACAAAATAGAGAATTCAAATTTTAATGAATATTACTTTGAGCCTTTTACTGAGACCTGTAAAAAATATCCAGAACATAATAAGGTTCATGATTTATGGTTGAATGGTATCAAAGAAAGATTATTTGTTCCTCAATTACATGGTAGGGAACATTTAAACGTAAAACGCTGGATGAATGCTTTAAAAGAAGGAAATGAAGGTTTACGATTAGCGTTTAAGAATGAATCATTTGGTGCATTTTATTTTAAAGGACAAAGATTGCCAGAACATTTAGCAGCCTTTAATCCCTTGTACGCGTCTGATATACCTGATTTACATCAAGTTACTCGTGAAGCTGGTAGATTATTTGAAGAAATTTGTGGATATAAACCAAAACACTTTATCGCATCTAATAGTCCCGAACCAAGAAACTTAGAACGAACATTAAAAGAAATTGGAGTAGACTAT
>JAKRSG010000048.1 GCA_022402405.1 Bacteroidia bacterium
AAGCGATTTATTAAAGCTACACGAGTTCTGCCTTTAACCAAAAGATAACCAGCAAGTTTTGGTTCAGCCAGAATAATTTGGGGTAAATTTTTAATTTTAAAAGCAACTGATATATTTGTTGGATACTTATTTTATTAAAATCATGAGCATACGTAAACCTTTTAACTTACAAAAATGGATCGATGAAAATCGTCACCTACTCCAACCACCTGTTGCCAATAAAAATTTATACCCAGAAGGTACAGATTATATTGTTATGATTGTGGGCGGACCAAACGCACGTAAGGATTATCACTACAATGAAACGGAGGAATTATTCTATCAATTAGAGGGAAATATAACAGTAACTATTCAGGAAAATGGGGAGGCAGTGCCTGTTCATTTGGGTCCTGGTGACATGTTTTTATGTCCGCCAAAAGTACCACATTCACCGGTTAGAACAGCTGGTTCTATAGGATTGGTAATTGAGCGTGTAAGAAAAGGTACAGATTATAAGGATGGACTATTATGGTTTTGCGAAAAATGTAACAACAAACTTCATGAAACCTATTTTGAACAAAATAATATTGAGACTGATTTTCAACCTAGGTTTAAAGAGTTTTATAGCTCTGAAGATAAGAGAACTTGCAAAAAATGTGGTCATGTAATGGAAACTGACCCCCGATTTTTGTAATAAACAATTGCACTTAAATCTTAACAATTAACAATTTGTTTACGTTAATTGGTGAATATTAAGCCAAATTTATACAGCTATAAGTGTAGATTTGTTATGCAATGATTAAGGAAAGAAAAGGGCATTTATTTAAAGATAGAGAAATTAGCTGGTTAAACTTTAATGGAAGGGTTTTACAAGAAGCCGAAAACCCTGAAAATCCTTTAATGGAGAGAATTAAGTTTCTGGCTATTTTCTCATCTAATTTAGACGAATTTTTTAGGGTAAGAGTTGCTCAAATCAGGCGACTACAAAGGGTAAATAGCAAAAAAGCAATTTCAGAATTTCAATCTAGTCCAGATGAGATTTTATCCGAAATACAGCGTACCGTTTTAATTCTTCAAGATAAGTTTACAGAGATTTTTGAAGAAAAATTGCTGCCTCAACTTAACAAAGAAAAAATATTCTTAGTTGAAGAAGATCAGGTAAGCGAATCGGAGGCTAGCATTATTCAAACGTATTTTAAAACAAACGTTTTGAACCAACTTTTTCCGGTCATTATTGATGATTTAAAACACATTCCTCATTTAAAAGATAGAAGTATTTATCTGGCTGTGCGCATGAAAAAAAGTGCGAGCAAACAAGAACCTAAACATGCCATTATTGAAATACCAACTAATATTATAAATAGGTTCTATACCCTGCCAGCTAATGAGGAAGGGCAACATATCATTTTATTAGAAAATATAATTCGACTCAACTTTAAACGCATCTTTTCTATTTTTGATTACGAAGAATTTGAATCTTATATAATAAAAATAACTAGAGATGCTGAATATGAAATTTCGAAAGATGAAAACGATTATCAGGTAAATCTTTTAGACAAAATCCAGAAGAGCCTTAAGCAAAGATCTAAAGGAATACCTACGCGATTTGTATACGACGAATCGATGCCAAAAGACATGCTCGAATTCATCATTCAGAAACTCGAACTTAAAAATGTAAACCTCATTCCTGGTGGCAGATATCACAATTTTAAAGATTTTATGGACTTCCCAAAAGTGGGAAAACCAGAAAATTATTTTCAAGCTTTGCCACAAATTCCAGTTAAAATATTCGATGAAAGTAAAACCATGTTTGGGGCTATAAGCCAAAAAGATATTTTACTTCATCAACCCTATCAAAGTTTTGATTATTTAATTAGATTCTTAAGGGAAGCGGCTATTGATACCAAAGTAACTACCATTTTAATCACGCTATACCGAGTGGCCAAACACAGTAATGTGGTAAATGCACTTATTAATGCCGTTAAAAATGGGAAGAAGGTAGTTGTTCTTATGGAGCTTCAGGCTCGCTTCGATGAAGAGTCTAATATTTATTGGACTAACCAATTACAAGAAGCAGGTGCGCAGGTGCATTTTGGTAAACCTGGACAAAAAGTGCATGCTAAATTCTGCCTAATCTACCGCAAAGAAGAAAAGGAAATAGTAAAGTATGCACACCTTTCTACAGGTAACTATAACGGAATTACCGCGAGAATTTACAGTGATTTTAGTTTATTTACTCGAGACAAAAGAATAACTGAAGAATTGGATGCTTTATCGGATATATTGTTTATAAATCTTAAAAGAAGTGGGTTCAAACATTTATTAGTAGCCCCAGATTTTATGAAAAAACAACTGTTAGCACTCATAGAACAGGAATCGAAAAATGCTAAAGAAGGTAAACCAGCTTATATTCATGCTAAAATGAATTCTCTGGTAGATACCGATATTATTCAAAAATTATACGATGCAAGCAACGCGGGGGTAAAAATAAAATTGATAGTAAGAGGTATTTGTTGTTTGGTACCCAATACTCCCAAAAGCAGTGAAAACATTGAAGTAATAAGCATAATTGATAGATTTTTAGAACATGCCAGACTCTTCATTTTTTGCGATAATAATTCAGAAAAAATCTATTTATCTTCGGCAGATTGGATGAACCGAAACTTGGTTAATAGAATAGAATGCGCATTTCCAATTTATGATCCCCACAATCAAAAAATCATAAAAGACATTTTTGAATTACAATGGAACGACCCAAAAAAGGCAAGAAAAATAGATGGGTTAAACGATTTAAATTATTGTAAAAACATTGATGCCGACACACAATTAAGCGCCCAATTGGCTACTTATAAATACTTAAATGATTTGGCTTAATGTTGATTATGCTCAACAATTTTGTCTAATTGGGTGGTAAAAAAATGAACAGGTATACTTTGTCTTTTACCAAGGTAATCTTGATAAACAGAGGTAAAATCTTTGCGTTCATTCATACAAGCATCAAAATTTTGGTTCAAACCCATTAAAACTTCTGAGGTTTCTCTTACGGCAAATCCACCACTCATTTCGGCAGTTATATAATCTACATAATGGTTACGAATCAAATAATCGTTGAAAAGTGGATTGGCTTTCCTTCTGATTAATACCCTTAGTCCGCAAACAGCAGCTATGCTAATATCTAAAACATCATCAAACACATAACAAACTTCAGATGTTTGCAATCCTTGTTGCTTACAAAAATGATCTATGGCAATGG
>JAKRSG010000049.1 GCA_022402405.1 Bacteroidia bacterium
AATATCCAGAAGCTGCATTTAACATGGTTGGTACCATTGAAGATGCCATTGCTAAAGGAGAAAAAATGTTGGCAGAATCTAAGTAATAGCGGTAAAATTCGAACTCAAAAAATAAAAATATGCATTTAGACATTATAACTGCCGACAAAAACCTTTATACTGGTGAAATTGAAGCCGTTACCTTACCAGGAACTGCGGGCAAATTCCAAGTTTTAAAAGGTCACGCTGCCTTAATTTCTTCTCTAGAAAAAGGTAAAATTGTGGTAAAAGACAAAGGCGGTAAACAAGAGTTTGAAGTGAATGGCGGAATAGTAGAAGTACTAAACAACAAAGTAGCCGTTCTAGCCTAAGATTTTTCATTTTATATAAATTGCAGCCAGATGCTTAGGTGTTTGGCTGCTTTTTTTTTATTTAGCTGCTGGCAGCTAGCTTCTGGCCTCTGGCCTCTGGCTTCTGGCAGGGTTTTGTTTTAGTAGGATGTTTTAAGTTTTTGAGGATGGTTTTGGCCATGGTCCATAGACCATAGTTTTTGATCCTTCGACATTCGAAATTCAGTGTTCGGTGTTCGACATTTTTTTTCTCCTATTTACACGAGGTAGGATTCTAAACTTTTTCTTCCCATACTTTTGCTTGAACCAAATAGAATTTGAAATTAATTTTGTATTCTAAAACTTTGTTTTCTGTATTAATTGAATATCTTCGATTTACAATTTAGTAAAATATGAAAACAAAAAACAACCAGCTTCAACCAGCTTCAACCAGCTTCAACCAGCTTCAACCAGCTTCAACAAATTTTTTTAATTACCTTCCTCTTGTTGGGAAGTAATCTATTTGCCCAATTAAAAGTTCTGGATGGAGGCAGAATTGGTATTGGGACCAATGATGTTGCTAGTAAAAAAGTACATATCACAAGTGATATAGAGAATATGGCATTAAAAATAACCACAAATAGACATGTTCCTTATACCCATGTAGCGCAATTTGAGGCAGTTGGTGATTTTGTTAAAGGTTTAGCCATTATGCAAAATGGAGTAGATAATGCATTTATTTTGTGTAATGGTCAGTACTGGGGAACCGGGTATTATACTGGTTCAGATGCCCGTTTAAAATCGAATGTAAATACCATCCAAAATCCAATCGGAAAAATAATGAAACTAAGGGGTGTTTATTATAATTATCAGCCAAGTGCAGTTACTCGTAGTTTGGGGTTTAATTTAAATGATACCAATAAACATATTGGTTTTATTGCACAAGAATTAAAATCGGTAGTACCAGAAGTTGTCACTACAATGAAGAATGGCACCTATGGTGTAAATTACTCAGAACTTACCGCTTTGTTAGTGGCGGGTATGCAACAACAACAAGCCGAAATAAATGATTTACGACTACAACTAAACAGCTGCTGCAAAAAAGAAGGCAATACCATTGGGTTAAACGATACTCTAAAAAGTTTAGGTAAAATGGCTGGTAGCGTTTTGAACCAAGAATATATGTTATTCCAAAATCAACCCAATCCGTTCAGTCAGTCAACCCTTATTCAATATAATACCCCATCAGATGCCACTGAAATTTCTATTTTAGTTTTTAATATGCAAGGAGTGCTAATAAAGACATATGCAAATCTCAATGCTGGAAAGCAACAACTGCAAATACATGGAAATGAGTTAAAAGCAGGGATGTATTTATACAGTTTAATTTCTAAAGGAATAGAAATTGATACAAAGCGAATGATTTTATCTGAATAATTATAAACAAAAACAGATATGAAAATAAATAAAATAATTGGGTTGTTTGCCATGCTTTGCATGAGTTTAATTGCCTTTGCACAACAACCCTATAAAATTAATCCGGTAAATGGATTGCCTTTGTTAGATGGGAGTAATAATCCTATTAGATGTGATTTGAATTATAAATTACTACCATCGTTTTCAAATGAGTTTGCAGGAATAAATCAAACTAAAACAGATTTTAATTATGGTACCAATTCAAACCTCAAAGAATTAAGTTATATAGTTTTAGAACATGAAACAGAGGATAACTGTTCAACTGGTTGTCCGTGCGATAATGATGATTTTTTTGGTAATATTTTGCCATATGGAAACCAGTCAAATGGAGATGGAATTGGTCATGAATATAGTACCAATAGCGGCGTAAATACTGTAAAATTAATAACCAAAGAGTTCAGTTCAAATTTTATTAGAGGTTGGTATAAAGATGCTACTTATTGCAGGGTTGATAAAAATTTCTCATACACTACAGGTTTATTATCCAGTAATAAAGCCTTTAAATATGGTTATTTTGAGTCAAGGTTTAAAGTTAATAGGCCACCTGGTGTTGCTAGTACTGGAATAGGCCAATGTTTTTGGTTGTTTCCTATCAGTAATCCAGAAAATATTCCAAATTTTGTAGGTCAATATTGTTACAGTGAGATTGACATTGCCGAGAACCAACCTAACCATGGCATACATGGTTTTGGCGCACATGTTTCACAAAATGATAATGGAGATTGTGGGTCAGAACCACCTAGGTTTATTACTTCTGAGTGTGAGTGCAACTTTTATCCCGAAAATGTAGGTTGCGCTAATGGACATTCTGCCTTGTTTCACAAAAGGGATATAGAGCAAGAGGAATTTCATACTTACGCGCTTGAATGGACGCCAACAAGTCTCAGATTTTTTTACGATAATGTTTTTATCACAACTATCAATACCATTGGCCCTAATGGTAAAACTCCAGAAAATTTTGATCCTATGGCAATTATATTTGATATTGAGGGAGGAAAGGGGAAGTTGAATTACCATGGTCGATGCACTGACATAGATTATAATACAGTCTTTCCTTTTGAATTTGAAATAGATTATGTTCGACAATATAAACTAGATTTAAGTGAATGTAATTTAGTTTTACCAATATTAAATAATCAAACAACATTTAACTCATTTGCTGCTAATCCTAAAGTGAGAAAAGAAATTTATGTGGGCGATGGTAATTGTAACGGATGTATGGTGCTAGTAGGAAATGGAATAAATGTATCTTTAAGAGCCTCTGATTTAATAGAACTAAACGACGGTTTTGAAGTGGATGTTAACGGCGAATTTTTCGCAGATGTAATAGGAGGTTGTGATGATGGGTATTAAATATTTTATAATTTTTAGTTTGGTATTAATTTTTGCCCAATGTAGAAAGGATACCAAAATTGAACCCATAGTAGATTTGATGCCTGATGGTAAATGTATGCTTTATATGGAGACAGGTCCT
>JAKRSG010000050.1 GCA_022402405.1 Bacteroidia bacterium
CATTGGTCGTTTAACTATCATGGATGCGTTGGATGGTTTTTACATAATAAAACCACAAGACGCTAAATACGGCCACATGCCAGAAAATGAGCATTTATCCATGAAACTAGCAGAGCTCTTTAAAATTTATGTGGTACCTTACAATTTAATTCGTTTGGCTTCGGGTGAATTGTGCTACATAACTAAGCGAATAGACCGAAGAAAAGATCATTCTAAAATACATATGATTGACTTTATGCAAATTTTAGAAGTAGAGGACAAGTATTTGGGAACCATGGAAAACCTTGGTAAAACCATAGGCGCATTATCCGTTAATACCTTGTTAGATAAACTTCGCTTTTTTGAACTCACCTTGCTTAACTTTATTATTGGAAATAATGATATGCACCTAAAAAATTTCTCTATGTGGCTATCAGATATTGGTTGGGTGCTTTCTCCAGCTTATGATTTGCTAAATGTAAAAATCCTCTTGCCAAAAGATTTAGATGACACTGCGCTGTTATTAGGAGGCAAAAAGAAAAACTTCAACAAAGGGTATTTTAATCGCCTCGGAGAGGTTTTAGATTTAAATGAAAAGCAAATAATAGCTATTTATAAAAAACTAAACACTTGGCTTCCGAAAGCTATGGAGACTATTGATTGCTCATTCTTAAATGAGAACAATAAAACACAATACAAACAATTAATCAAACAGCGTACTAGCTTATTTTTTTAAGATATTTCTTGGATTATAAGAGGACCCAGAAAAAACTTGAACATTAAATTTAAATTATATATTTTCGTTGTTAGAAACAATTTTCAATACTAAAATGAAAACCATAAAAACAACCAAATTCCTAAAATTTGCTGCTTTTGGAGGTTTACTAATCTTCCAGTTCATAATTAGCCAAAACCTAGATTTTTTACCTAATAATATATTGGTAAGTGTAATTTTAGCAACTATTGTGTTCGGCTTATATTTTTATGAAAAACATATTCTGTTGCCCAAATTATCTACAAGTGAGCTTGAGCAAATCAATAATTCCAAGTCTTTCCTCATCACAAATAAACCCAATAAATATGTGTATATGCTCAGTGATATTATTGGTTTTGCAACCATACTTTGGGTAATAGTATACATACTACCTAGATTTTTAAACTTATAGTATTTAAAAACAAAAACAGCGCCGAGGCGCTGTTTTTGTTTTTGTTATGAATTGGCTTTTTTGTGGTCAGCCAAAAATTGCGCTAGACCGCTGTCTGTTAGTGGGTGCTTTAATAAGGCAAGTATGCTTGGTAGCGGACTGGTAATTACATGCGCTCCAAACTGAGCCGATTTTACAATATGAACCGGGTTACGGATAGAAGCGGCTAATATTTGCGTTTGATAGCCTTGAATAGAGAATAACTGCGAAATTTGAGCAATTAACTCCATACCATCGTAGCTAATATCATCTAATCTACCTACAAATGGCGAAACATACGTAGCGCCTGCTTTGGCGGCTAAAAGCGCCTGGCCTGCACTAAAAATTAAGGTACAATTAGTTCTTATTCCTTTAGAAGTAAAATAACTGATAGCCTTAATACCATCTTTAATCATAGGAACTTTAACCACAATATTTTCGTGCAATGCAGCCAATTTTTCTCCTTCGGCTACCATGCCTTCAAAATCGGTAGCAATTACCTCTGCGCTTACATCGCCATTTACAATGTTGCAAATATCCAAATAATGCTGCATTACTGCTGCCTCTCCTACTATGCCTTCTTTGGCCATAAGCGATGGATTGGTGGTAACACCATCTAAAATACCAAGGTCGTTGGCTTCTTTAATTTGAGCCAAATTGGCTGTATCTATAAAAAACTTCATTTTGCTATTAAATTTGTGCAAATATAATCTACTCAAAATTAATCTATTCACACTATGCCCACATTAAATGGAATATATTGGGAAACCCGCTACCAGCAAGGAGAAACAGGCTGGGATATGGGTTCGGCCAGCACACCACTCATACACTTTTGCGAAACATTACCCAACAAAAACCTGCGTATTTTAATACCTGGCTGCGGCAATGCTCATGAGGTAGAATCCTTGCTGAACCTAGGTTTCACCAACATAACGGTTCTCGATTTTGCCGAGAGTCCGATAAAAAACATAGCCTCCCGAAACAAACTTGCCGTAGAACAAGGCAAACTAAAATTGGTATGCGACGATTTTTTTGCGCATCGTGGCGAATATGATTTGATAATAGAACAAACATTCTTCTGCGCCATACATCCCTCTCAGCGCGCAGATTATGCCAAACACATGCATTCGCTTTTGGTTCAAACCGGAACCTTAGCTGGCTTGTTATTTAATTTTGAGTTAACCCAAGACGGACCACCATTTGGGGGCGACGCCACTAGCTACCAACAATTGTTTGAACCCTATTTTAAAATACATAAGCTAGAACCTTGCTACAACTCTATTAAACCGCGTTTAAACAGAGAGCTATTTTTTATTTTAGAAAAGGCAGAATAGATGCTATTTTCGCCGTTTACAAATTTTAACTCATGAGCGATCACAAAATCATATTTTCGATGGCCGGCGTTTCTAAGACGTTTCCGCCACAAAAACAGGTATTAAAAAATATATACTTGGGCTTTTACTACGGCGCCAAAATTGGCGTTTTGGGTTTAAATGGTTCGGGTAAATCTAGCTTGCTAAAAATTATTGCTGGCATAGATAAAAACTTTACGGGAGAGGTTGTTTTTGATTCTAAAAACTATAAAATTGGTTACTTAGAACAGGAGCCAACGCTCGACGAATCTAAAACTGTTGTAGAGGTTGTAAAGGAGGGCGTAAAGCATATTACAGATATGCTAGAGGAGTTCGAAAATATAAATAACAAGCTGGCTGATCCAAATTTGGATGGAGACGAAATGATGAAAATCCTCGATCGCCAGGCCGTTGTTATGGAGGAACTAGAGCGTTTTGATGCGTGGGAACTCGATACCAAATTAGAAAAAGCAATGGACGCCTTGCGTTGCCCAGAGCCGGATGCGATGGTAAAAGTACTGTCGGGTGGTGAACGTCGACGTGTAGCTTTATGTAGGTTAATATTGAGTCAGCCCGACATCCTATTACTCGATGAGCCTACCAATCACTTGGATGCCGAGAGCGTGGATTGGCTCGAACAGTATTTAAAGAATTTCCCGGGAACGGTAATTGCGGTTACGCATGATAGGTATTTCTTGGATAATGTGGCAGGATGGATCCTGGAGCTCGACCGTGGAGAAG
>JAKRSG010000006.1 GCA_022402405.1 Bacteroidia bacterium
ATCGAAGATAAAGTAACGAGTTGTTCTAACGGAAGCCGGTTGAGCACCAGGCATTCTTCCAGCTCTTTGGTTGCTAAAAGAGTTGGTTCCATTATTAATCATTAACAAAGGTGGTGTAAAAGGGCTAGCGGTTCTTATCTCCCACAAAAAGTCGATGTCGCCATCATTATCTATATCAAAGTTATGAGAGAAAAAATAATCTACATTGCCCACTGTATTATCAGTTGTATTATAAAGCACGGTAGAATCAACAAAAGAGCCATCGCCCAGACCTCGGTTCAAGAATACCTTACAGCCTAAGTTGCCCGGACCAGGAGATACTACATCTTTAGTACCAAGAAGAATATCGCTATAACCATCTCTGTTTAAATCTACTATGTTGGCAAAGCCTACAGGACTGCTATTTGTGAGATTTGTAGTGGTTGATATTACAGTAAAGCTACCACCACCATCATTGGTATATAAGTCAATTTGAGCAGCGTTATTAATATTACTGTTTCTGATAATAAGAAGGTCTTCATCAAAGTCTAAGTCAAAATCTATAATAGCTATGTTTGGAATAGTAGTAGCACCAAAGCCTGTGATTAAACTAGTTGGAAGTCCAAAAACGCCACCATTGTTCTTTAAAACATTTATACTATATTCACCTGTTACCACACCAAAACCAACAAAAACAATATCATTATCCTTGTCTTTGTCGTAATCCATTATTAAAATGATGGGATCATTAGTAGCATATTGTGGTGCAATATTTATGGTAAGCGGCATATTTGTTGGGGTTGAAACTTCTGTGAATGTAGTACCACAGTTATTTCTAAATAAGCGCATGTAGCCACCAGATCCAGATTTGGTGAATAACAAATCTTGCAGACCATCGTTGTTATAATCAAATGATACAACACCTTCATCACCGTTTCCACTGCCTACAATGTTGGGTAGGTTTACCAAACTAGTAACATCACCAAATACACCGTTGTTATTTTTGTAAAGTTTAAGTTGGGTATTTAGCCCACCACTTTGGTATATTACATCATCAAAACCATCATTGTTGTAATCAACTACATCCAAGATCTGACCTTCGTTTAAAGGGAGTTGAGAATTCACAATTCTGTTCGTAAATTGGGAATAGGCTGAAAAATTTGCAAGTACAAATGTCGCAAATAGTAATTTTTTCAACATGCTATATTTTTTTTAAAGTACACCGTCTTAAATAAGGGCACAAATTAACTCATTGCCCTTAGTAATCATAGGATTTAGAAATTTTTAAGATTCACATCCTTGTTGATTAACCCATTTTTTTAGACAACTTTAAAATGAAATAGGAGCGTAGAAAAAGGTTTAAGAAGCGAAGAAGCTTGTATTTATTGGTGTTTAGAGCTAATCTTAAATGCCTTTTAAGGCTTCTTCTAATTTGGCTATTTCAATATCAGAATGATTTAGATGAAAAACGAGTCTGACCAAATTTTTACCCATATTCGAGATTTTAATTCCATTTTTAGCAAGTTTTTGGGTTATATCTTCAGAACTCAACTCGCTTTTAGTTTTAAAAATGATGATATTCGTTTCAACGGGTAAGATAGTTTCCACCCAATTATAGTTTTCTAGGATGGAAGCTATATGTTTAGCTTTTTTATGATCTTCATTTAATCTATTTACATTGTTTTTCAACGCAAATAATCCAGCGGCGGCTAAAAAACCTGCTTGTCGCATACCACCACCAAGCACTTTTCTAACTCGCTTAGCTTGTTTTATATGTTGGGCTGAACCCAATAATAAGGAGCCAACAGGAGCGCCCAGGCCTTTGCTGAGGCAAATAGAAATGGTATCAAATGTATTTCCGTAGTCTAATGGTGTTTGTTTACTTTCTGCCAAGGCATTAAACAACCTTGCGCCATCTAAATGAAAAGCTAAATTATGTTGGGTACATACCTCTTTAATTTTTAGTACCTCGTCCCAATTCCAGCATGCGCCCCCACCTTTGTTAACGGTGTTTTCTAAACAAACCAATTTAGTTGCAGGGAAATGTACATCATCTTTATTGATATTTTCTTCCACATCAGGGGCACTAAACATGCCTCGTTCAGATTGAATTAATCTAGCAGAAGCCCCGCTGTTGAAGGCAATTCCGCCTCCTTCATATAGATATATATGTGATTTAGCATCGCAAATCAATTCTGTACCTGGCTGTGTATGAAGTTTAATAGCAATTTGATTGGTTTGTGTGCCACTGCTACAAAATAATGCGGCTTCCATTCCAAAAAGCCTGGCCGCGTATTCTTGTAACTCGTTTACTGTGGGGTCTTCGCCAAACACATCATCGCCTACTTTGGCACTAAACATGGCATCCAACATATTAGCACAAGGCTTAGTAACGGTATCACTTCTAAAGTCGGCGAAATATTCTTTCATTTTATTTTTCTTTTAGCTTGGGCAAAATAGTAATTTTTGTTAGTCTAATAAAAAAAATGGCGTTATTCGTAGCACAATTAATAATTATGTACGCAACTATTTCAGATTTACTTCGCGATTTATTCGGAATTGATATTCCTCTTCCTATACAAACATTTGGTTTTATTATGGCTCTTTCTTTTGTTGGAGCCTATTTAGCTACTCATTCTGAATTACTAAGAATGGAGAAAAACGGATGGTTAAAGTCGTTCCAAGTTAAGAAGAAAATTAATGAACCTGTGAGTATGGTGGATTACGTAACTGCTGTTATTATAGGTGCATTTATAGGTTTTAAATTCTTAGAAATGGTGCTCGACTACGATTCACTTGTTGCTAATCCGCAGAAATTTATTTTGAGTGGAAAAGGTTCTTGGTTTGGTGCTTTATTGGGTGGTATTTATGCATATTATCAGAAAAAGAAAGAAGCAGATGCTCTAAAAGGCAAAGAGTTTAAAACCATCATGCAAACTACTCAACCACATGAGCTAATGGGAAATATTGTTGGTATTGCTGCTATTGGCGGAATTTTAGGTGCTAAAATTTTCCATAATTTAGAAAATTTAGATGAGTTAATGGCTGATCCAATTGGCTCTCTTATCTCCTTTAGCGGACTAACTTTTTATGGCGGATTAATTGTGGCAGCTGTTGGTATATTATTATATGTAAGACAATATGGAATAGGCGCTTGGTATATGTGCGACGCAGCTGCGGCGGGTTTGATGCTCGCATACGGAATAGGAAGATTAGGCTGTCATTTAAGTGGTGATGGCGATTGGGGAATAGATAATTTAATGCCCAAGCCAGAGTGGTTAAGCGCATTTCCTGATTGGGTATGGGCTTATAATTATCCTAATAATGTTTTAAACGAGGGTGTGCCAATTCCTGGTTGTGTGGGCTCTCATTGCAATCAATTGCCTAATCCGGTTTTCCCAACTCCTTTGTATGAGGCATTTGTTTGTATAGGATTGTTTGGATTTCTTTGGGCTATTCGTAAAAGATTTACTATTCCTGGTACTTTTTTTATGGTTTATTTGTTTTTAAATGGAGTTGAAAGATTTCTAATTGAGAAAATAAGAGTCAATACTACTTATACCATCTTCGAAAAACATATCACTCAAGCAGAATTAATATCTTCTGCGTTTGTAATTATCGCCGTAATAGGTTTTGTTTGGCTGACCCTAAGCCATAAAAAGAAATTGGCATGATTTTGATGCTTGGTTAATTAAATTAAATAGTATGAAAAGGATTGTAGGATTTTGTTTTTTATCCATCGCCATTTTATTTACCAACCAAGTTTTGGCTCAAACCGAAACCGATACACCATTTGTAGTTGATTACAATTATACTTTACCCGATTTTATCGTAGAGGCGCAGCAAGATTCTAATTATCAAAAGAAATTACAGCGTTTGGTTTACAATGTAAAA
>JAKRSG010000051.1 GCA_022402405.1 Bacteroidia bacterium
TTATGAAATTAGTTTAGTTATTACTAAGTTCGAAACATGAGTAATCGAATAAAAATTGGAATTTTCTTTGGCGGAATTAGCAGAGAACGCGAGGTTTCATTTGCAGGTGGTAGAACGGTTTACGATAATTTAGATAAATCTGTTTTTGAAGCCATTCCCCTATTTGTAGATAGCTTTAATAATTTTATTCTCCTCGATTGGAAATATATATATAAAGGTTCTATCCGCGATTTTTATCCAGATGTAAGCTTTTTAAAAGGTGCCAAGCACGATATTCAAGTGTATGCCGAAAACGTTAAAAGTGCCTATAAAGACAATGGCATTTCCATGGCTAAAAAAATCGGAAAATTGGTTCAGCCCAACGAATTGAAAAAACATATAGACTTCGCTTTTTTAGCCTTACACGGAAACTTTGGCGAAGATGGAACCATACAAGGCTTATTAGAGTGGCAAGGAATTCCTTATGCAGGTTCGGGTATTTTAGCCTCTGCATTAGGAATGAATAAACGCATACAAAAACAATGGATGCAAGCAGCTGGAATGCCCGTTCCGAAACATTATTCTTTTGCCAAAAACGATCTAAATAAGCTAAAAATTCAATATGCAGAAGCTGTTAAAAAAGTAGGCTTTCCAATGGTTGTAAAACCTGCGAATCAAGGCTCATCTGTTGGTGTAAGCGTATTGCGACAAGACAACTACAAGGCATTTGAAGCAGCCGTGGAGCGTGCCTTTTTTATTCAAAAAATTTGGGCCAATCAATGGTTAGGAAAATCATCCTTTGAGAAGACTCAATTGGTACAAAAAATAACCGATGTAAAAGAAGGTATTGGCTTACCTGCTACAGTAAACGCACAAACTATATATCATCCTGATGAGTTATGGCAGTTATTGGATAAGGAGTTTAAACAAAAGGATTTTATCGTTTTAGAAAGTATATACTCCGAAACAGAATGTTTAATTGAGTCGTTTATAGAGGGTAGAGAGTTCTCTTGTATTGTTATTAAAAAAGAAGATGGAACTGCTGTAGCACTGCCTCCTACCGAGATTGTTAAGGGCGACGAAGTATATGATTATAAGAGCAAATATTTACCTGGGTTAAGCAGAAAAATTACTCCAATCGACATTGAAGAAAATAAAATTCAAGAGATACGAAAAGCTTGTACATCCTTGTTTCAGTATTTTAATTTTCAAGTATACGCGCGTATTGATGGGTTTATAAATAAAGAAGGGCAGATTTTCTTAAACGACCCAAACACTACCTCAGGCATGATGCCATCTTCTTTCTTTTTTCACCAAGCAGCAGAAATTGGCCTGAACCCATCCCAATTTTTGAGTTATATTATTCGCACTTCACTGCAAGAAAGAATTCATACTCAAAGTGTAAATTACCAGTTATTACCTCTTCTAAATAAGTTGGATGCCCTGCTAAAATCGAACAAGTTAGCTGCTAAGAAAAAGAAACGAGTAGCCGTTTTTATGGGTGGTTATTCAACAGAACGACATATTTCGGTGGAGAGTGGAAGAAATATTTATGAGAAGCTTGCTTCATCAGAAAAGTACGAGCCGTTTCCAGTGTTTGTAAGTGGCAACGACGATGCACATGAGCTGCATGTGTTGCCAATACAAGTGATGCTAAAAGATAATGCAGACGATATTAAAGAAAAAGTGATACATTATCACCGTGCGCCAATCATGAATAAAATAGCCTCGGATTGCGATGAAATAGTAAGTAAATACAGCAGCAATTCTTTGTTTGAACCAAAGAAAATAAGCTATAAAGAACTCAAGAAAATGTGCGATTTAGTTTTTATTGCACTTCATGGCAGACCAGGAGAAGATGGAACGGTTCAAAAAGAATTAAATAAACTAAACATTCCTTTTAATGGTTCGGATGTTGAGAGTTCGCAAATTACTATCAATAAATACAGCACAAACAGTCTCTTAAAAAAGAAAGGCTTTTTGGTAGCAGACCATTTCCTAGCTACAGAAGAAGCTTATAAAAGCAATTCCGAACAACTATTAAAAACCATTGAGAAAATGGGCTTTCCGCTTATAGCTAAACCTGCAGATGATGGTTGTAGTAGTGCTGTAAAGAAAATAAAAAATAAAGAAGAACTCAAAGCCTACGCAGAGGGAGTTTTTAGGTCGAGCCTAGAAATTACCGATGCCATGAGAAGTAGTTTAGGACTAAGTTCAAAAGAAGAATTTCCTAAAAAAACCTTCTTCTTAGTAGAGAAATTTATTGATAAAGCCAAGGCCAAACACTTCTTAGAAGTTACAGGCGGAATGCTTACACATTATAAAAAAGGCAAATTGTTCTACGAAACGTTTGAACCAAGTGAAACCTTGGCAGAAAGTGAAATCCTTAGCTTGGAAGAGAAATTCTTAGCCGGACAAGGTCAAAACATTACTCCTGCCAGGTATGCCACTACACCTTTGGCTAACAAAAAAATTAGTGCTTACGTACAAGAACAATTAAAATTAGCAGCCAAAGTTTTGGGCATAGAAGGTTATTGCAGAATAGATGCTTTTGTTAGAATATTTAGTCCGAGTAAAATTGAGGTTATCATTATAGAAGCAAACTCTTTACCAGGCATGACGCCTGCCACGGCAATCTTTCATCAATGTGCTTTGAACCAATATAAACCCTATGAGTTTATTGATAAAATTCTTGAGTTTGGAGAACAGAGATTAGAAAAAAAGAGGAATGCTTCAAAAAAATAATTGCAACTTAAATTTTTTCCATTAAGTTTGATTAAATTTATATTAAAACTATATGGAAGCAAATTTACTTACGACAATTATTTTACCTTTAGCTCTCGGAATCATTATGTTGGGATTAGGCTTGAGCCTAACCTTAGAAGATTTTAAAAGAGTTGCATTATACCCAAAAGCGATTGTGATAGGTTTAATTTGTCAGATGATTTTGTTACCTATCCTCTGTTTTGGTATAGCCATATTATTTCATTTGCCACCAGAATTAGCGGTTGGTTTAATGTTGTTATCGGCCTCTCCGGGTGGACCAACAGCTAATTTGTATAGTCATTTGGCACAAGGAGATGTTGCTTTAAACATTAGCTTAACAGCTATAAATAGTTTGTTAACTTTATTTAGTTTACCCTTTTTAGTAAACTTCGCTATTCATTATTTTATGGAATCGGATCAGGCCATACCTATGA
>JAKRSG010000052.1 GCA_022402405.1 Bacteroidia bacterium
GGTGAAGGTATTTCAAAGTTAGGTGAAATCATCGACCTTGGAGTAGACCTAGAAATCATAAAAAAATCTGGTTCTTGGTTCAGCTATAACGAAACTAAATTAGGTCAAGGAAGAGATGCCGTTAAGCAATTACTTTCAGATAATCCAGAGTTAAGTCAGGAAATAGAAGGTCTCATCCGAGCAAAATCTGGTGGTGGAGAAATCTTTAAATCTAAACCCGGAGACGCAGAATAATAAGTAGCGATAAACAAGCTTTTCGTTTATAAGCTCAATTGATTACATAAAAAAAGAGGCTGTTTTCACAGCCTCTTTTTTTATGTAATTATTACACTCTTATAATTATTTCTTTGGAGCCAAAGTAGCCCATATTTTCACCTCAATTTCTTCGGCAATTTTACTAACAACAATAGTAGGAATCTTAATTTTATGGTCAGCATTTTTAACCATAAACTTGCTTTCAATTTTTGGAACTCCATTTTCTATTTTTACTGTTCCTGTTATGGTTCTGTCTTGCTCCACACCATGTATGTTTAATTTTCCAACAACAGTTACCGTATGCTCTCCATCTTCTTTCCAATTAATAGGCTCGCTTAATTTTCCTGTAAAAGTGCTTTTCGAATACTTATCGCTCTCCATATATTTCTCATTAAAATGCTCTTGCATTAATTTGTTAGGAAAGTTAAAGCTCGTATTAGTTATACTAAATGCAATAGCTTGGGTTTGGGTATTTACCACCATTAAACCTGAATTGGTTTCAGCATTAATATCTTCAACTGGCGTAGTAGAAAAAAATGTTACACGTGCCGTGCTGGTTGATAAAAGCTGTGAATAACCTACTATACTTAAAAGCATAAAGGCTGCTAAAAAACTGATTCTTGTTTTCATAATTTGTACTTTATTTTTTACTTGTTTTCTTATCAAATGAGAATGTTCTACTCACGTTAAACCCTAATCTTACTCCACCATTAGACCATTCCCCAGTTGTTTCTGCTACTTGATGCTGCTCTAACATTCCAATACTATTGCTAAGCATCAATTGAAAAACGTGTCCGCCTGTTTCTATATCAAATCCTATGCCCAAATAATCTTTAAAAGTTTGACCAGATCTACCAACAACATCTCTTCCATTTAATCTCGGACAGTATTCAACATTCAACCTAATACTTCCATTCAATTTAATGCTTGCCGCTGTTCCCAATGCAAAGATGGTATTTGGATCAGACACTCGCCTAACCAAATTATAATGCACCGCTGTTGGAGATAACTGCAAACTTAGCTTGTCGCCAAATTTCTTAGAAATAATAAGCTGGTTTATAAAACTCATGCGTGAAGTAAAATAATTTCTACGCTCAGGAAAATCCCATTCCAAAGTATTTACCGCTACATTTCCATAATAACCCAAACTTACAGGCATTTCTCCTTTGCCCTTGGTTTGTCTGAGCAATTTCAATTTTAGATTGGCATCATAAGTTTTACCAAACGAGCTTCTTGCCACTCCTACCTGAATCCTATCATTGATTCCATAATCAAATGCTAAGCGTATATTTGCCTGATCCAATCCCCATAGCTGATAAGCTCCGCCATTTACTTCGCCAAAACGATGTAATATTACAAAGTTTAAATGTTTAGCAGCCACATGTTCTATGCTTTGGCCGTTTATTACTCGAGTAGATTTAAAAGTGGCAAATACTGGAACCGGTTTATTATCCTCCTCAGAGTTTAACATTCCCAATAAATCTTCTTGAGCCCAAAGTCTGAATGTGCTTACAGTAATAAGCAATAATGAAACAAAATACTTTTTCATATCTTAATTATTGGGAGCTCCTGCTTTTAGCCATTTATCTAATTTAGCAATTTGAGTAGCATCTAATGAACCTCCTGAGGGCATGTCCTTTTTTACAATTACTCTATCGTTAAATTTACCATTATCTACAATCACTTTTAAGCCGGCATAATCTCCATAGCCAGCATGACAAGCCACACAACGAGTGTTTACCAATGGCTTTACAAAGCCATTATACGTAATAACAGTGCTCGTGTCGCCACCACCAAATTGGTTGGGGTACAAAAGCTCTTCTTTGTCTTTATAACATGCTGCCAAAAACGAAAGCAACAACATTATTCCAAAAATTTTTTTCATAATATTAAGACAAATTAATTTATTTAAAGGTTTCCAAAAAACTAATTATTTGGATAACCCATATCAACCCATTTTTGAACTTGCTTTATTTCACAAGCAGATAATTTGGAGCCAACTGGCATAGCTTTAAAACCAGCAGCATGAGTAATACTGCCTACCAATTTCCCATTAGCTGCCACAGACGATAAACCAGCATACGTGCTCAAAGTAATACCAGCACTTGGATTAGTGTTTCCATGACAACCTATACAATTAGTTTGCATTGTCTTAGAAATCATATTGGCATAACTTATATTCACAGTATCACAATTATCATCGTCGCATATAATATTCTTAGCACCTTGATTAATCCACTTTTCTATTTTAGATATCTGTTCCGCACTAAGTTTAGTTCTTGGAGGAGGCGGCATAACCTTGTCTGGCCTGGTTTCTGTAATCACCTCATGCAAATCGGAGTTACTTAAATTAAACGGCGTTACAACCCCAGACTGCATTACTTTTTCGTATGATGTCAAAATAATCCCGTCTGCTGCTGTGCCATTATCATGGCAACCACTCATAGCGCAATTAGAGTTTAGTATCGGAAGAATATCCTTGGCAAAATATATAATATTCGAATCACATGGCTGCTTCCCTCCACCACCCGTCTGAGTAGTATCAGCAGGTTTATTAGGCGTAACCACCTCCGTTGGCTTGTGCTGACAAGCCAAACTCAAAAAAACATAAACAAATCCTAAAACAAATATCCTATTCATAATCCGTAATTTCTATTTCGTAATCCGTAATCCGTAATTAACCATCAAAACCTACTCGCTTTAATAAATTCTTGAAGTTCAAACACCCCAGAATCTTGAATTTCAGCTTTATTCCCTTCCCACAATCGCCTTCCCTGGTATATAAAAACAATATGGTCGCCCATATCAAATACACTCTTAATATCATGAGAGTTTATCACAGTAGTAATATCATATTCTTCCGTAATTTCTACAATCAACTCATCAATTACACGAGATGTTAACGGATCTAATCCACTATTAGGTTCATCACAAAATAAATATTTTGGATT
>JAKRSG010000053.1 GCA_022402405.1 Bacteroidia bacterium
ATTAAAGCTTTTATTTTGTTTGATAAAAACTAAATTTTAGATAACATTATTGATAAAATAGATGAACATACAACAATTTCAATATCTATTAGCCTTGGCCGAAACCAAACATTTTGAGAGAGCTGCTGAAGCCTGTCATATTACTCAATCTACACTTAGTACTATGATTTCAAAGTTTGAAGATGAGTTAGGAATCCTAGTCTTCGATCGTAAAAAAAAACCGATTGAAATGAGCGCAGAAGGAGAAGTAATATTAGAACAAATAAAAAAAATCAAAAAGGAAATAGATAGTCTTAATGACTTAACTCAAGAGATAAAGGGTGAAGTAAAAGGACATTTAAGTGTATCTGTCATTCCAACCATAGCACCTTATATTTTACCAAATATTTTAAGAAGTTTCTCGCAGAAATTTCCGAAGTTAGAACTAGTAGTTAAGGAACAAACCACCGAGGAAATCATTCGATTATTAAAAGCTCGTCAGCTCGACATTGGCATTTTATCAACCCCTCTCAACGATAAAGAAATAATAGAACATCATTTATATGATGAACCCTTCGTATTTTATTCTGAGACCAAAAACGATAAATCTACCATAAGTACCAACCAAATCGAAACCAAAAATTTGTGCCTATTAGAAGAAGGTCATTGCATGCGCGCGCAGGTTCTTGAATTATGCAGTCAAACACTCAAGAAAAAGAACACACTCGAAAACTTTAAATACAATGCTGGCTCCATAGATAGTTTAATGAAATTTGTAAGCACCAATAAAATGGATACTCTCCTCCCCTATTTAGCTAGTGAAGAACTGAGCGCAAAAGAGAAAAAAAAGATAATATACTTTAAAGAGCCTGTACCCTACAGAAGTATTGGCATAGTGGTTCACAAACACTTTGTAAGAAAGAAAATATTAACCCTACTAAAAGAAGAAATTATCCAGAAAATTGCCCCACAAGTCATGCCAATTAATCAAAAAGGCTTGCAGCTACAACCCATATAAAACCTATTAAACCTTCTTAACAAACTCGCTTTTAAGCGCCATTGCACCAAAGCCGGGCACTTTACAATCTATGTTGTGATCGCCGTCTACTAACCTAATATTAGTTACTTTTGTGCCTACCTTAATGGCTTTAGAAAAACCTTTTACAGGCAAATCTTTAATAATAGATACAGAATCTCCATCTTTTAAAATGGCCCCATGTGCATCTTTAACAATCAATTGGTCTGAACCAAAATCTTGATTCTCCTCTTTTTCTTCTGGGTTCCACTCATGAGCACATTCGGTGCAAACCATCAAATGATTCATGGGATAAGTATATTCGCAGGCACAAACTGGGCAGGGTATCATTTTCTCATCTGTCATGCCACAAAGTTGAAAAATATACCTTGAATAAAAACATGATTTAATTCAACAAAACATTTAACATTTGCAGGCTGTTTATACAGTATACGAACCACTCATTATGGCACAAACGATATTTCATAAAGCCGATACAAGAGGCAAAGCTAATCACGGTTGGCTGCAGAGTTACCATACTTTTAGCTTTGCACATTATCATAATCCAGAACGCATGCACTTTGGAGTTCTGCGCGTACTTAACGATGATACTGTAGCACCAGGAATGGGTTTTGGCACCCACCCTCATGATAATATGGAAATTATTTCTATTCCACTAGAGGGCGACTTAGAGCACAAAGACAGCATGGGTAATGTGAGTGTTATTCGTAAAGGCGATATTCAAATCATGAGTGCTGGCAGCGGAATTACGCACAGCGAATACAATAAAAACAAAGACCTACCGGTAAAATTCCTTCAAATTTGGGTATTCCCAAATAAACGAAATGTTACACCTCGCTACGACCAAATTACCTTAAACAAGGAGGACAGAAAAAACAAATTCCAGCAAATCATTTCTCCTAATGAGGCCGACGAAGGTGTTTGGATTCATCAAAATGCCTGGTTTCACTTGGGTGATTTAGCGTTAGGTTCAGCCCATAATTACCAGATAAAAGCGGAAGGTAACGGCTTATATATTTTTGTTTTAAGCGGACAAGTAAAGGCAAATGGAATGGATTTAAATACTCGAGACGGATTGGGCATTTGGGATTGCAAAAGCATTGAGTTTACAGCTACCACAGATTGCGAACTGCTGCTTATGGATGTTCCCATGGGTATTTAATCTGGCTGAACCAATCTCTTTTTAAGGCTTGCATGGGATGTGCAGAGTAGATTCCTTTGCTTCCAGAACTTATGAATGCAGCCAAACATACAAGCACATAATATGGAAACGCATTAAATCCAAACAGTTCTATTCCTAAAACGATAGAGGCAAAAGGTACTTGGGCAGCTGAGGCGAAAACGGCAATTAAACCAAGTGCAGCCAAGAATGATACTGGCAAAGGGAAAAACCAAACCAATGCACTACCCAAACTTGCGCCTATAAAAAATAATGGGGTAACTTCGCCTCCTTTAAACCCTATTGAAAGAGTTAGCGTGGTTAAAAATATTTTTAAGAAGAAAACTTGAATGTTTTGTGGGTATTGAAACGAGTTAAGTATTTCCTCTATTCCAAGTCCGGTATAAGCATTTAACTTAAAAAGCTTTACCAATAAAAGTATAATAACCGCACCTAAAAATATTCGGTAATAAGGGTTATTTATTCGCAAAAAAAGCTTAGAGAAAGCATTTTGAAGAAAGACAAACAACCTGGCTGCTAAGCCAAAACACAATCCAGAAAAAACAATATTTAGAATAGTAGAAACACTAAAATCAGGGAGCAGAATGGCTTGAAAAGGGGTATGTTGAATTCCCCAAGCCAAACAAACGAAATGTGATAAAAAGGCAGATGCCAACACCGGCATTATCCTTTGTTTCCAATTATCTTTTGCCCAGAGAAACTCAAATGCGAAGATAAATCCAGCTAATGGTGTACCGAAGACTGATGCAAAGCCTGCTGCTATTCCCATAAGCAATAACATACGTTTTTCGGCATCGGTAGACACAAATAACCTACTTAATTGGGTGCCAATAGAAGCCCCCATTTGAACCGCTGTACCTTCTCTACCTGCAGAACCTCCAAATAAATGAGTTAATAGAGTACTTACAAAAATGAGTGGTGCCATTTTCCACGACAAGGGCCTGCCATCATGCTGATACGAGTATATTAAAGCACTATTTCCAGCTTTTGATTCGGCACCAAATCTTTCAT
>JAKRSG010000054.1 GCA_022402405.1 Bacteroidia bacterium
TCCCATTTCTGCTGCTACACCGCCTCCCATAGTAACTGCAGAGGCCAACTGTGGCCAACTTACAATACTGCTTTGAACCTCAAGCATACTTGCTTTCATACGCTCAGAAATAGAACTTAGGCCTACCATGGGTAAAAGATATTCTATTTTGTCTTCCTGACTCAACCCTTTGAGAGTAGCAGGATTTAAATCTCCTATTAAACCATGCATAATTGCACGATTAGGTTCTAAATCGAAACGCTCTATATCTAGTAAACCTCTATCGCTTGTCTCCATCAAAACCGGAATTCCAAATTCACGAGCCTTATATCTTGCAAGAATTTTTATATCTAATCCATCGCATTCTTCAATAAGTAAATCTAGCTTGTTTACCGAATTCAAAAAATAATCAATATTATTTTCATCTATTCCGTTTTCATAAATATATATATTTAAAAACGGATCTATTTCTAACATTTCTTGAGCACAAAGCAATGTTTTTGATAACCCCAACTGATATATTTTACTGCGTATTCTATTTAAATTACTTAGGTCTAACGAATCAAAATCTGCCAAATGAAACTCGCCTGCACTGCGCTCCATTGCCATAGTTAAAGCTACAGATTGCCCTACACTTAATCCAATTATACCTACCCTTTTCCGACTCAGGTATTGCTGTTCTTTTGGGGTTATTTTAAATTGATTTCTATTAGTACGTAATTCTATAAATTCCTCCTCTGGTAATACATGAACCAAATTTCTACTCCAAGGATAAAAAACCCAAACCCCGTAAGATTTTAAATCAATATCACCGAAATGCTCCTTAACTTTTTCCTCTTTTTCGCTAGAAAAAAACTTTTCCTTAGGGTTTCGAGTTCTTATTAATTCAAATAGCTGATCTATTATGGTATCAAATAAATGAATGGGACCTAAAGATTCATTGTGTGCCAAGAAAGATTCGAAATCTTTTCCTGTTTTAAACACATAAAAAAGGGGAGAAATTTTCAATCCAGTGTCAGCCATTAAAAATGAATTTAAGCAGTTAGAATATTATTTAGCGCAATATAAATAAAAATATACTACATTTGTCATACAAAATTTTTTCTAAAAATCGCCATGGAAAAGAAAATCAAAATCTTATATGTAGATGATGAAGAAAATAATCTTTTATCGTTTAAAGCATGCTTTCGTATTAAGTATGATGTGTATTTAGCCATAAGTGCTCAAGTAGGGTTAGAGATTTTAGAAAAGCACCCTGATATTCAAGTTGTGATTACAGATCAGCGCATGCCAGATACTACTGGCGTAGAATTTTTGCAGTTACTCATAGAGAAACATCCATATCCTATCAGAATTATGTTAACCGGTTTTGCCAACTTTGCCGATACTGTAGATGCAGTAAACCTCGGGAAAATATTCGGCTATTTAAATAAACCTTGGGAAGAAAAAACATTAAATGAAACACTGCAAAAGGCTATTCTAAAATACCAAGAGGAAGAACAAATAAGAAAACGTGCGGAACAAACCGAAGAAGCTGAACGCCTAGCCAATCAAATGGAATTTATATTACGTCAAGAATTATTGTCGTAATAACTTATTTAATACTCACTAAAGTTGCTCCACTGCCAAATTTTAGAATATCGGCATCTTCAAATCCTGCTACAATTTCTGGATGTTTGCTTAGGTATGTGCGTATTTTATTTTTTAAATATGAGTTGCCAACACCATGAATGTAAACAATCTCTTTCATCTTGTGAACATAAGCCGACTCCAATGTTTGAGTAAAAACCTCCATTTGAAAACTCGTAATATCACTGGCTGAACCAAATCCATTGCGCTGTAATGCGTCGTAATGTAAATCTATTATTGAATTAGGCTTAGCTTTCAAATCAACAGAGTTGGCCTCTACTTTCGCTGTAAAATCTCGTGCTTTTAAAGCTGTTAAATTTAGCTTTTCTATAGATTCATCTAACCTAAATACATAAGCTTGCTTGTTTAAAAAGAAGCAATGTTTCCAATAGTTGTGAAAGGTTTTTGCCTGAAAGTTATATTCCATTTGAATACTCTTAGCAGGCATTACACTCACCGATTCTAAAGGCAATATAACAAAATAATAACTTGGCCATTGATCAAATTGGTTCAGCTTAGCTCTACCAATTAACAAACTTTCTTCTCTTTCTAATTTATATTGCTTTTGAAGATGAAATACTCCTTGCTCTTTATGGTAATAAACTACAATTACTTCTTCTGAAAAATTGTTGTGTAAGTACAAATCTAAATCTGTGTCTCCCACTCGCTCAAATGCTAAGAAAACTCCAAGTGGATTAGTATTTTGTACTTTAAAAGACTTTGCTGGTGCTACCTCTTCTTTATTTCCAGCTTGTTCGTTAAATTTTATTTTTACTACCTCGCTAGTTAGTACCGGTATTTCAAAATCACTTTCTATGGTAACACCAATGGTATTATTACCTTTTATTGAGGTGACAATCCCCTCCATATTTTCATTGAGGAACCTTACTTTATCACCTAAATTGATTGCCATTACACGTTAAATTTAAAATGCATTACATCTCCATCTACCACTACATATTCTTTGCCTTCCATACTCAATTTACCTGCTTCTCTGCATGCTGCCTCACTTCCATAATGAAGATAATCTTCTAAATGAATAACTTCTGCCTTAATAAAACCACGCTCAAAATCGGTATGTATTACTCCTGCTGCTTGTGGTGCCTTATCGCCTTTGTGAATAGTCCATGCTCTAACTTCTTGAACACCTGCCGTAAAATAAGTAATAAGATTTAATAGGCTGTACGCTGCTCTAATTAACTTAGCAACCCCCGACTCCTCCAAACCTAAATCGTTTAAAAAGGCCATGCGATCTTCGTACGACTCTAATTGTGCTATATCCGCTTCAATGGCCGCACTGATTACTATCACTTGTGCATTTTCATCTTTAACGGCTTCCCTTACTTTCTCTACGTGCTCGTTTCCTGAAATCACGCTACCTTCATCCACGTTACAAACGTACATTACCGGCTTTAAGGTAAGTAAACATAAATCTTCTACCATGGCCAACTCATCTTCTGTTGCAGCTAAGGTTCTTGCATTTAAACCGTTTTCTAAATGTGCCTTAAACTTGTTTAATACCACTTCA
>JAKRSG010000055.1 GCA_022402405.1 Bacteroidia bacterium
AGATATAAATATTCCTATATAAAATGGATACGGTGTTACCCCATACGTATTGGCAATATATCCTGTTAAGAAGGCAACTATACCAACGGCAAAATAACCGGCAAACTCATTTAAACCCATGGCAAAACCACGATCTTTCTCTCCTACCAAATCAATTTTCATAACAACGGTGCTGCTCCAAGTTAAGCCCTGACTAATACCTAAAAGTACATTGGCAACAATTACCCAACTCCAACTAGGTGCATAAATGAGCATAAATGGAATGGGTATAGCTAATAGCCAACCAAAGAGAAGTAAATTTTTTCGTCCGAATGAATTGGCAAGCCTGCCTGTAAAATAATTTGCCAACGCTTTAGAAATGCCAAATGCTGTAATAAATGAAAGGATAGCTGTTTTGGAAGCCACTCCAAATTCTAATTCGGCAAACTGAGGAAATATCGTTCGTTCCATGCCAATCATTCCACCTACAAAGGCGTTTACGATTACCAATAGAGTAAACTGCTTCCAATTTTCTTTTAGTCCGAGTTTAATATTGTCTGCATTCATTTTGACTTATTTTATCTCATGCAAAGGACTGCATAGAATAAGTCAAAACATTTTACAAATGATAAATAATCATCTGATATCAGCTCTTAATCTACTGAGCGAAACTTGTGTAATTCCGAGGTAACTAGCGATATATTTCAAAGGGATTTTTTGAATATAATCTGTGGTTTGCAGAAGCTCTGCATATCTCTCCTTGGCCGACATAAATTGCAGACTTTCGATTCGTTTTACGGTATTGACGTATTCCTTTTCGAAAAGCAAACGAAAAAGTCGCTCTATGTCGTGGTGCTTATCATATAATTTAAACAGTGATTCAGAATCAATACTCCAAATAGTACTTTTATTAATAGCCTGTATGCCTTTTGAGGTGGGCTTTCCTGTGAAAAGACTCTCGGCGCGAACGATTAATTCATGTTCAAATGAAAAATGTTCGGTGATATCATTTCCATCCTTATAATAAAATATTCGAGCACAACCATCCTTTACAAAATATACAGTTTTGCATCTGCTACCAATATTCTGAATTACTTCATTCTTTTTATATGTTTTCTCAATGGTAATTTGTGCTAATGCCGATTGTGACTCAGGGCTTAGATTATTAATCGAATTGAAAAAGTCAAAAATCATCATACAAAAAAAATTATTAGCACATTTAAACCATTTGCAATAGTATGCATCTTACACAAAATAGTAAAACCTAAAAACTATGAAAACTAACAAACAACTGATTTTAGCGGCTATTGCCACATTTATTATTGGCGTGGTAGCTTGTAACAAGGAGGATGAAAAATCTCCCATTGTAAACAGCGCATTAAACCTACCTGAAACACCATACAACTATGCCAATTTTGTATTACCGGGTTATTTTACCACAGATGTGCCTGGCTCACCTTTACCCGGCTCTATTAATGGAACCGATAATGCACCGGCAAATAACCCAGTTACCAACGATGGTGCTACTCTTGGTAGAGTTTTATTCTACGATAAAAACTTAAGTGCTAACGCCACCATATCTTGTGCTTCTTGTCATAAACAAGAAAAAGGATTTTCTGATGATGCCATTTTGAGTGCAGGATTTAATGGAGGCAAAACTGGCAGGCACTCCATGACCTTAATAAATGCTAGGTATTACCAACGTGGTAGATTTTTTTGGGACGAGAGAGCAGCAACTTTAGAAGAGCAAGTATTAATGCCTTTTCAAGACTCTGTAGAAATGGGCATGACCCTAGACCAAGTGGTGAGCAGAGTTAAAGAACAAGATTTTTATCCTAACTTGTTTCAAAAAGCATTTGGTTCAAGCGAAATAACATCAAATAAAATTGCCTTGTCGTTGGCACAGTTTGTAAGAAGCATCGTAAGTTATAGCAGCAAATACGATGAGGGAAGAGCTAGGGTGCAAAATCCGGGTGCTAACTTTCCTAATTTTACAGCAGAAGAAAATCAAGGTAAAAACTTATTCTTTCAACCCATTCCCAATGGCGGAGCAGGCTGCTTTGGTTGTCATACCACAGAAGCCTTTATTAGTGCCAATCCTGGACCACAAAACAACGGATTAGATGCCAGCTCTACCACAGATTTAGGCGCAGGAGCTGTATTTCCTAATCCCATATTTGTAGGAAGATTTAAAACAAGCACCTTAAGAAACATAGAACTTACAGCGCCCTACATGCACGATGGTAGGTTTAAAACATTGGAAGAAGTAGTAGAACATTATAACAGCGGCATAAAGGCTCACCCTACCCTTGCCCCCGCTTTAAAAGACCCAAATGGCAATCCAATTAGGCTGAACCTAAACAATGCCCAAAAAGCTGCCTTAGTAGCTTTCCTAAAAACATTAACAGACCCAAGCATAGCTACAGAGGCTAAATGGAGCAATCCGTTTAAATAAGCACAAAAAAAGGCCACCTTCATCGGGTGGCCTTTTTTTGTAATCAAAATCAAGTTTTATTCTACAATCAATTTATAAGTTGAGTAAGTTTCTGTTGTTTGAACGCTTACCATATAAACGCCCGGTGCTAGTCCGTTTAAAGCTATCTCAGAACCATTGTAAGTAGTACTTAAAACTCGTACTCCTTGTAAGTTTGTAAACTCTATTTGTGCTCCGTTTAGGTTTAAGCTAGAGGTAATTTGAACCGATTCTTTAGCCGGATTTGGATACACTAAAATACTTGCATCTTTAGTTAGCTCTTTCATGCCAACCGATTTTGCTCTAACTACGCGTATGCCAAATGCAGTGTTCGCTGTTAAAGAATCTGTTCCTTCATACGCCCTTACCGTCCATTTTAAATCTATACTATCACCTTCTGCTACACCTGCTCCCTCGGCAACTGCATCAACAGTTCCGCTAGTTAAAGTTAATTTGGTATCTGTACCATTGGCATCAGAATTTAACTTAACAACTGGCGTAGCAAAATTGCCGCTTGGTACGTCTAAAAACCAAGTATAAAGACTTGCCGTGTTAGAGCTCTCCCAAGTAATAACTATTGGGTCAGTGCTTGCTTTTTTAACTTCTACACGAGCATTATTTGTAGGAGTAAGAAGTTCGAAACTTGTTAAGGTTCTATTTCTTCCTAAAGTAATAAAA
>JAKRSG010000056.1 GCA_022402405.1 Bacteroidia bacterium
TCACCGCTTTTTTGCCATACCAATGTTTAATTTGATCTAAAGCTTGATAGAGTTTTAACATTTCTACGCTGTCTTCAAACAAGTCTATTTGCTGAGCGCCATAAACCAAGTTACTTACTTTTACGCCAATTAAACGAACGAGTAAACGGCGGTCGTAAAGCTTGTTTAACAATTCTTTTGCTTTGGCCAAAATCACATGGTCGTAAGAAGTATATGCCACACGTGTTTGCGCGGTATGTGTTTGAAAATCGGAGTAGCGCAACTTCAGCGTAACCGTAGCACATAGGCGATTTTGCTTACGTAAATCGAAGCAAACATCTTGCACCATTTTAGAAAGCACTTCGTGTAAAAATTTAATATCGGTAGTGTCTGTCTCAAAGGTGCGTTCTGAACCAATAGACTTTTGCTCATGGTATGGCTGAACCAAACGATGGTCGATTCCATTGGCTTTTTCCCAAATTTGCTTTCCGTTATCGCCCATTACTTTTACCAGTAACTCTGGCGGCATATTGGCTAATGTTTCTATGTATACAATTCCCATGTCTCTAAGCGTATGATACGATTTATCGCCAATGCCAGGGATTTTCTTGATAGAAAGTGGGTTCAAAAATGGCTTTACTAATGCATTAGAAACCTCTTTTTCTCCATTGGGCTTGGCTTCGCCGGTAGCAATTTTAGAAACTGTTTTATTAACAGATAAGCCAAACGAAATAGGCAAGCCTGTTTCTTTTATAATGCGTAAACGCAGCTCGTGCATCCATTTGTAGGTTCCAAAAAAACGATCCATCCCTGTAACATCTAAATAATGCTCGTCTATAGAAGCCTTTTCTACCAACGGCGCCTCAGAACTTATTACCTCGGTAACCAAATGCGAAAGCCTGCTGTATTTATCCATATCGCCACGTATCCAAATGGCTTGCGGACAAATTCTCTTAGCCAACTTACCCGGCATAGCCGAATGAACACCAAATTTCCTGGCTTCATAACTACAACTAGCTACCACGCCCCTATCCGAAAAACCTCCTATAATAACAGGCTTGCCTATTAAAGAAGAATTCTCTAAACGCTCTGCCGACACAAAAAATGTATCCAAATCCATGTGTGCAACTGTTCGCTCCATTTTAGTTAATATTTTTAACAATTATCTGATAGTTAAATTACCTAAATAAAAACTAAAAACAATATTTTTTTTATAGTAGTCAGCAAATGAGATTTTTAAAATGCAGCATCAAATTTTACAGATAGCATTAATTATAACAAATATTAAGTTACATTTGTATGTATTAAATGTTATTTTGCCTTATGAATAAACTGTTATTTTTCTTATTTATAGTAGCCTTTTCAATATTTGCACAAGCACAAGAAGAAGGCAGTTTAGATTCTAGTTTTGGAATAAATGGTCAGATAGCTAATTCTTATTTTTCGGATAAAAAAATAAGTGCATCAAGTGTTTTAAAGACGATTGCTGGAGCTAACGGTAAAACATACTTATACGGCTCTTACTCTACTGGGCATGCAAGTGGTGCATTAGGTCTTAGCATGGTTTGCATAAATGAGAGCGGACATGTTGATTCTAGCTTTGGAATAAATGGCAGAGTGTATTTTCAGCCGAATATACATCTAAACACAAGTGTTTTAAACATTGCATCTATACAAGTAGACGCATTCAATAGAATTGTATTTGGCTTAGTAAACCATCGCATATTACGATTTCTTCCAACAGGTTATTTAGATAGTACATTTGGTATAAATGGCGAGGTGCTTTTAGCTATTAGCGGATTTACAACAACAAATTTAGCGTCCTTATTGGTTCAAGCCGATGGAAAAATAGTTTGTGCGGGTAATTGCGTAAACCCAGGAAAAAGGGCAGTTCTTTCCCGCTTTAACCAGAATGGCTCACTCGATACTAGCTTTAATTTAACAGGAGTTGTATTGGGTTTATTTAATACAGGAGGCTATTCCAATGAAGTAAAAAGACATTTTTTGTTACACGACGGGAAGATTGTGGTGGTTGGAAATGCGAATAACCAATATAATTCTGACTTTGCTTTGTCTAGATACCTTCCAAATGGCACAATAGATATAGACTATGGCGTTAATGGAATTAGTAAAATTAATTACGACTTTGGTGAAGATGTTATTTTAAGTGTTGCATCAACCAAGGATACTGGCGTATTAGTTTATGGGAATATATCTTTTTTAATTGGAGGTACAGCTAGAATTATCGCCAAGTTTTTAGCAAATGGAAGAGTGGATAGTTCATTTGGCTCAGCAGGCAGATTTACTACCAGCGTATACACAGACCAAATAATGAGTTGGAAGAATGATGGAGTTTTATTAACTAGTTTATCTGGCTATGAATACCAATTTACCAGCTATTTAAAGAATGGTTCTTTTGATTCTAGTTTTGGAAATGCTGGCAGAGGGTCCTTTCCTAGAAAGACGTTTCTTTCTTTGTTTATGAGCTCGCGAGATATTCTAACAAACGAGCATGTGGTATTAGCAGGGTTTCATAATAAGCCGTATGACCAGCAATTTGGATTTGTTAGGATAAATCCAAACGGGCGCATTGATTCAAGTTTTGGAGTGAATGGCTTGGGGAGTATTCAGATGGGAATGCCTTATTTTAATAGTGCTGCCACCGGAATGGTTTCTAAAATAGCTGTACGTCCAGATAAAAAAATAGTTTCAGTGGGGTCTGCTATTGAGTTTTCTACTCCCAAAATATTTATACTTTGGTTCAAACAAGATGGCACAAAAGACAACTCAATTGGGCAAAATGGTCAGTTATTGCTGGGCGATGGCGTAGCAAAATCAGTTCTCCCCTTGGCAGATAATTCTATTTTAGTGAGTGGTTATATTAATCAAGAAAATTCCAAAAAAGCCATTCTATTTAAACTTAAACCAAATGGCTCTTTTGATAGTAGCTTTGGTGAAAATGGAAGCGTTGTGATTAATCAATCGTTAGCAAATGGAAGAAATGAATTTAATGATATCGATCTTCAAAGTGACGGTAAAATTGTAGTTACAGGTAGCGGAATAGCTCGTTTTTCAGCAAATGGCCAATTAGATTCTAGCTTTGGACAACTGGGATATATAACAAGTATTTACGGATTAAACTCGGTTATCCTTAAAGATAATTCTATAGTGGTTGCGGGTG
>JAKRSG010000057.1 GCA_022402405.1 Bacteroidia bacterium
GAACTGCTGCTGAATGGAAAAATGGTTTGGCCTGGGTTATTATTGGTGGCTTAATTTCTTCTCTCGTTTTAACGGTGTTTCTGGTGCCAATGGTATATTACTTGGTAGATAGAACGAAAGAAAAGTTAAGTGCTCCAAAGAACTAATAAGTGTAAACGCACTGGTAACTTATTATTTCTACTTTATCTATTTTATACTAAATGATTGTGTTATGGATGCTTAAATAGTTTAGCATCCATAACAAATATTTTTTATCACTTTTTGGTTTTATACAAATCGTGTATACCAATGCCATTCATAATTTGGTCTTTGTATTTTAATATTTGGGCCTTTCGGGTGGCGCTTTGTTTGGCCTTCGAAAAATGTATAATATAACCTCTTTGTCGGCCAGCCGTTAAGGCATAAAAGGCTTGTTTAAAGGCCACATCATTTTCAAACTCTTCCGTTAGTTCGTCGGGAATAGGTTCGGGGTTTTTAATATACTCTACTTTTTCTCCTTTTTTCTCTACTTCAATGGCCTCTAGTATGTACGATTTTAGCACCGGAATTAAGGGCTCGATTTCAGATTTGTTGGTAAATTTTATAATTCTTCCCGATTGAATATTTCCTTGTTGTTGCAATAACTTATGTTTGTCTTTTAATAGCACACCTTTAAAAAATCCTATATTGGCAGAGTGTTTAAGGGCGTTAACAGAAATTATATTTTTGTCGTCTAAGGTATAAACCGGCGCTCCCCATTTAATTTCTTCTGTTAATCCAGATTCTAAAACAAGTTGTCTCAGCAATTCTAATTCTTCTCTAAACGGTACCACTTTGCATTGCGGTGTGGCACCATATTTACAGCGCATACAGCCATCTATAAGGTATTTGTCTACCTGTGGATTTAAGGTAAAATCTGTCATGGGTACAAGGTTTTCGTGTGACAAATGTGAGCAAAAAAATGCAGTTTAAAAAATTTGGTTCAGACCCATTGGTGGTTTAAAACATTTACTACTGCTATTGGTTATTTTTATGAGTTTATATACTACATGACAGATCAAGAAATAGACCGAGTAATAGAAATGGCCTGGGAGGATAGGACACCTTTTGAAGCCATATTTATGCAATTTAATTTGCGCGAATCTGAGGTAATTGCCATCATGCGCAAGCAGCTAAAACGTTCTAGTTTTAACCTTTGGCGCAAGCGTGTAAACTCTGGGGTTAGTCAGAAACATTTGCACAAAAGAAACCCCGAAATCAATCGCTTTAAATGTAATTTGCAGAGAAGCATCACGCATAATAAAATCAGCAAACGATAATGGAGCTTAGGTTCAGCCCGAAATTAAATGATATTTGGGATAGGGTAGATGCCATAAATCCTAAAGAATATGCTCGTTCGCGCAACTATTTAACGGGTGCTGTTACGTTTTTATCGCCCTACATTTCGAGAGGGGTTATAAGTACCAAACAAGTGGTTGAGCGTTTGGTGAATAATGGCCATTCTGTTTTTGACATGGAAATGCTGCTAAAAGAGTTGGCTTGGCGCGATTATTTTCAACGGGTGGCGCAGCACAAAAGCATGGATGAGGATATAAAACAAGCGCAGGGTAAATGTAGTCACCATCAAATGCCTGCGGCTATTCTAGAGGCTTCTACAGGAATTGATGCCATTGATACTGCCATCCAAAACTTGTACGAAACAGGTTATATGCACAATCATTTGCGCATGTATGTTGCTTCACTTACTTGCAATATGGGAAAGGCACATTGGAAAATGCCTTCTCAATGGATGTATTACCATTTGTTAGATGCCGATTTTGCCAGTAATACCTGCAGTTGGCAATGGGTAGCCGGTGCTAATAGTAGTAAATTGTATTACGCCAATCAGGAGAACATAAATAAGTTTACGCATACTCATCAAAGGAATACTTTTTTAGATACGAGTTATGATGTTTTGGAAGAAATGGATGTTCCAGAATCATTAAAAGCGCTCTCTCGTTTCGACCTCAAAATTAAGTTGCCAACATATACAGACATTAAGCTAAATCCCGAATGGCCAAGCTTGGTGTATACTTTTTATAACCTAGACCCGCAGTGGCATGCAGAGGGTAATTACAATCGCATTTTATTGCTTGAACCTAGTATGTTCGAAAAATATCCAATCTCTCCTCAATCAATGCAGTTTATGTTACAGCTTGCCAATGAAATTCCTGCAATGCAAGTGTTTGTGGGGAGTTTCGCGGAGTTAAAAGCATTGGCTGAACCTAATAAAATCATCTATAAAGAACATCCGCTTCAAAAAGATTACTCTGGAATAGAGGAGTCACGCGATTGGATGGTGGCAAATGTGGAAGGCTATTTTCCATCGTTTTTTGCCTATTGGAAAAAGATAAGTAAATCGCTCTACGCACAATATAAATAGGCATGAGCAAAGAAGCAATAACAGTGGTTTGGTTTAAGCGCGACTTACGATTAACAGATCATGAGCCGCTGCAATTGGCTTTGCAAACCAAGCTGCCTGTTTTATTGCTGTATTGTTTTGAACCAAGTATTATGCAGTACCACGATTCTGATGTGAGGCATTGGCGATTTGTTTATGAGTCGGTTCAAGCCATGCAAGAACGACTTAAACCTTATAATGCTCAGGTATATTATTTTCACAGAGAAGCTCCAGAGGTGTTCTCTTTATTGCATGAAAAATATCAACTAAAATATGTGTTCTCTCACCAAGAAGTGGGCACACAAATAACCTACGATAGAGATATAGTCATGGGCAAATGGTTTGGTCTGAACCAAATTATATGGAAAGAATCGCGTTTAAATGGGGTAATACGAAAGTTGAAATCTCGTAAGGATTGGCAGAAACGTTGGGAGGAAACGATGTTAAAGCCAATTGTAAAAGTTGATTTGTCATCCTTTACATTTCTTAATTTATCTGCAGATTGGTATGCTGCAAGTTTTGGTTCAGCCCTACCAAAAGAGATACAACATCGCAATCCCGTGTTTCAAGAAGGGGGCGAAATCATTGCGTGGCGTTATTTGATGAGCTTTTTAAAGGAACGGCATGTAAATTACTCTAA
>JAKRSG010000058.1 GCA_022402405.1 Bacteroidia bacterium
AAGTTGCCCGGACTTTCCTCTCGATGTAAAACACCTAGCGATAGTCTGTTTTGCTTAACAAAGGTAGGCAAATCAAAGCAATTACCATACAGCGCTAAAACAACTTAGGCTGCTCTGGGTCTATTTTGGTAGGACGAGGTTTTTTGACTTCCTCGTTTTCAGGATCGTCTTCCAATAATTTTTTTATGCGTTCCTGCTCCTGAGTAAATAAATCCTCGTTTACTAAGGTTTCAGGTTCGTCTTGAACCAACTCGTCCATCTCATCCGTTGGATCAGGCGGAAGTAATTCTATGCTACTAAAGTCTGAGCTAGCAAATTTATTTCCGATACTCTTCCATCCTTTAACTTCAATAAATTCGGCTAAGTTTATTTGCTCTTCTTTGAGTGTTTTTCCTTTACCTGTGCTTAAAATGGTAATCGGATTTTTATAATCAGTTGCCAAAACAATGAAGTTACCCTTTTCTTCTGGAATACATAAGAACTTCTTGTTAAGCGTTTGCGTTTCTATCAGGAATCGCTTGATGAAATAAGTCTTAGATTTAGCATCAAAATACACCACAGTTAATGGGCGCTCTGGCTTAAATTTAGAAATATGCAAGAGCTGTTCATATTCATAATGATTGCTTACATCGTAATTGGTGAGCTCATAATTACCATCTTTATACAAAGCAATGATGAGATCGTTGCCAGAGAAATTACCCAAGAAATTGCCATGTTCCTGCATATTTATTCTACCAATAGCGGCATCATACCATAAGTTTATTCCGCCTAAAGTAGAAACGCCTTTTGATTTTAGCTTGATACCTTTTACCAAATATTTGCTTACAATATTTCCTTGCACGCCTCTGCCTTTTATGGCTAGTTCACTAAAGTCGAAATCGAAACTTAGCTTACGAGCATGACTTAACGGACTTAATGTTATGCTTACCACTTCTGCTTCGCCAGAAGGATTTGCCGTGAAATATAAAATACGAGAACCATTGGTTCCTTGGGTAAGGTCGTATTCTTTGTCGCGAGTAATACCCGTAACCGGGAAACGCTTGGCATAACTTATTTTTGATTTCCCATCTAGGTAAATAAGATTGTAGATTCTACGTTCATCATTTTTTCTAAACACATCTACATGAATAATATCTTTACCCACAAAGGCCTTTTCTTGAACCTTTGAGATAATCATTTTACCATCTTTTTTAAAGACAATGATATCATCTATATCACTACAATCGCAAACGTATTCGTCTTTCTTCAACGAAATACCCACAAAACCTTCAGCTTTGTTTACGTATAATTTTTGGTTAGCAATGGCAACTGTTTTAGAATCTATCGTATCAAAGGTTCTAATTTCTGTTTTACGCTCACGTCCCTTACCATATTTTTTAAGAAGGTTCTCAAAGTATTTTATAGCGTAGGCTTTTAAATTCTCTAAATCAAAAATCACCTGATTTAACTGAGCTTCAATTCCACGCATAAGCTCATCGGCCTTAAACGAATCGTATTTAGAGATACGTTTAATTTTAATTTCAGTAAGCTTCAGAATATCTGTTTCGGTAAGCTCGCGGCGGAACAGTTTTTTAAACTTATTCATACCTTTCCAGATAACATCAATTACCTCCTCAAAGCTTTCACATTCTTCAATATCGCGATATATTCTATTCTCGATAAATATTTTCTCAATGCTCGAATAATGCCATTGTTCCTCGAGTTCTGCCTTTTTAATTTCCAATTCCTGACGAAGTAAATCCTTCGTTTTTTCAGTAGATAATTTTAGAAGCTCATCTACTCCAATAAATACAGGCTTATCATCAACAATTACACAAGCATTTGGCGAAATACCAATTTCACAATCCGTAAAAGCATACAATGCATCTATGGTTTTATCTGGAGATACACCCGGTGCTAACTGAATTTCTACCTCAACATCTTTAGCAGTGTTATCAATTACCTTCTTAATTTTTATTTTACCCGAGTCGTTTGCCTTAATAATACTATCAATAAGCTGATTGGTAGTAACACCATAAGGAACATCCTTTACAAAAAGAGTCTTCTTGTCAAATTCCTCAATTTTGGCTCGAACCCTAATTTTACCCCCTTTTTTGCCTTGATTATAATTGGCAACATCCACTAAACCACCCGTTGGAAAATCTGGATAGAGTTCAAATTTTTTGCCTTTTAGATAGTCAATACTCGCTTGCAATAACTCACAAAAATTGTGAGGCATTACTTTCGTGGCTAATCCCACGGCAATTCCTTCTACGCCCTGAGCCAAAAGCAGCGGGAACTTCATAGGAAGTACTACTGGTTCTTTTTTACGACCATCGTACGAATTTTGCCACTTGGTAGTTTGTTTGTTAAAGGCAACTTCTAAAGCAAACTTCGACAAACGAGCTTCAATATACCTGGGAGCAGCGGCAGAATCGCCTGTTCTAAAATCGCCCCAATTTCCTTGTGTTTCTATAAGTAGGTCTTTCTGACCCAAATTTACCATGGCATCACCAATGGCGGCATCTCCATGCGGATGATATTGCATGGTTTGCCCAATTACATTGGCCACCTTATTAAACCTACCATCGTCCATTTCCTTCATAGAGTGAAGAATACGACGCTGCACAGGCTTTAATCCATCATCTACTGCAGGTACCGCACGCTCTAATATAACATACGATGCATAGTCTAAAAACCAATTTTCATACAAGCCACTTACAGCGGTTACATGATATTCTTTAGATGCATCCGGATTCTCATTTTCCGGGATATTGTCTATATTATTCTCTTCCATGTTGCACTTTCCACTAGCTAACAAAAATATTTAATAATAGCCAATCACAATCCACAAAAAAATGAAAGGTGTAAGCAAATCGAATCAAATCCTTTTACAACAGCTCTGCTTGCAAGTTTTTCAGGTAGTTTCCGCTGTTAATTAGCCTGCTACCATACCAACTAAACAATTCTCCATCCACCAATTTTAGTTTGGCATGTGGACAAATAGTTCGAAGCTCCATCAAGTGCTTTTCCTTAAACGGGTAGGGTTCAGACGACAATAAAATCAACTCAGGGTTCCATTTTTCCATGGTAGAACCATCAAAAGCTGGGTACCT
>JAKRSG010000059.1:0-24466 GCA_022402405.1 Bacteroidia bacterium
AGTTGCCAATCTAAAACTATGCACTGGGTTTAGCGGAATTTTAATGATATACCTAAACTCATGCGAGAGGTTTCTAATACTTTCTGTTTCTGGACTACCGCCACCACGCACTTGCCTATAAAATACAAATTTATGGTCTACTCGCTTTTTAAGCAGCTCTAAGCTACCAAAATAATCGAAGCCACTCATATCAAAAGCCATACGCACCCCACCTGTTACCCTAACATCTTCAAACAAATCTATCATACCCAGTTTAAACATACCATTTAAACCCGGATTAAACATTTGTTGCGAAGCCGGAGAAATGGGTTGGTAATACGTATTAAGAATGCTATTATCTAGTTGTGTTACTACCTTATCTGTAAAGAAGGTTAAATCGTAAAACCTAGGTGCATTTATCTTAATATTTTTTTGCTTAAGAAGTCCCTCCGGATTTTTAGTAATCACAATAAACTGCGGGCGCTTATAATCTGGCTGCGTATAATCGGTAATAAAAAAATAGGCATTGGTATCAACCGGTATTTTTACCTCTTTGGGTCCCGCTTGGGCAGTATCTTTATCGCCCCTTTGCGCTTTATATTCTTTGGCGCCCGCTTCAAAAGGTTGGTTAGCATAGCCAGAACGCAATCTATATAAGTTAGGGTAGCTCTCTACATTTTTAGATTCTTCTTCTACCTGTTTGCTAATAGGCTGGTATTTTATGTAGTATTTTCCCTTGTCTAAAACCAAATCATATACCATTTTGCCCTGAACCGATATGTCGTGAGCGATGATACTTTTTTTGTAATTAGTAAGCGGGTAGGTATAAACAATGTCTTTATTAAAAACGAAGGTATCCATTTGCTCCACCCTATCATCTAGCGTAATGGTTTTGTTATTGTATACAAACTGATTTCCACTCCAAGTAGGAGCATCGGTGTATTGCAGCACATCGTTTTCTAGCTCCAGACTATCCTTGTATTTTATCTGAATTTCTGTATAATCATAAACCTCCTCAATACGCGCGGCATATCGGTTTCTTACTCCGTTGTATTCGCTTAAATAGGCAAAATACTTTTGGTTATAATCAATAGGGTGCGTTTCATTAATACCGGGCGTATGCGTTAATCGTTTCAGTTTCGGACTATTAGTTTCTAAATCGTACTGATAGATTTCAAAATTATTATCTGCATCTAATTTGCTTTGAACACCTACTCCTAGAGAATCATTTTTTCGGTTCGAGCTAAATAAAATTTTGCCCGAAAAATCTACAAATCTAGGATGTAAATCGTCGTAAAAATCAGAAGTAATTTGCCGCTCTCTGCGGGTAGGAATATCATAGATAAATAAATCGCTTTGCCCCCTTCTAATAGCAGATAAAACAATGCTTCTGCCATTATCGCTAAAGTCTATTCCCGTTATTTTATCGAACTTTAAGAAACGAATGGTTTCCTCTTTTTTGTTTACTAAATCAACTATACGCAAGTAAACCTGCCCTTTCTTTTCGAACACATACGATAGCTTATCGCCACCTGCTTGCCAAGCTAAGAGAGGGAAAGATTGATCTATGATGAGTTGATTGTATTTTAAACCACCTTTAAAAATTTTCTTGGATTTACCCGTTTTTAAATCCATTAACCAAACCTTGTATTTGCCGTATTTATTGGTGGTAAAGGCTAGGTAGTTTCCTTTTGGACTAGCCTTCATTTGATCTTGAATATAGGGAGCGATACGTTTTTTTATTTTGTGTTCGCCACTTGGGAAGTCGGCCAATAAACTAGCCTCTTTAGCATATGCATTTTGGTAATAGGCGGTGTAATCCTCTATCAATTGCGGGAATTCTAGATTGGTAACATAGCCTATAGCACTCTCATAATTTCTAGTAAGCTTGGTTATATAAACTAAGTTTGCTATTACTTCACGCTCATATTTTTCTGCCAAAAACCTCCAGAACGAATGTCCCGCAAAAACAGGATCATTTTGCGATAACCTATTAAACCTAAATTTCTTTTTTACCTGCAAAGCATCCTTCATTTTGTTGTCTAGCGTTACATCCCAATCGCGCGCCAGATAAGAAACCAGACCTTGCACATACCACTGCGGCAAATTTAAAAACGCAGCATTTTGAATACGTTCCTGAAGGTTTCCACCATATAATAATTCATTTAACAAAACCAGCGCCAATCCCTCTTTCAGCTGTCGGTCTAAATCTGCATGATCCCCATTAAAATAAATCAAAACACGATTGTTTACCACCTGCGTATAGCCACCCGTATTGAGGTTAATATCCTCCAAGCCAAAGTTGCCCTGTTTATAATCGCTTAACGTATTATAGCAGATTATTTCAATTCTTCCACCCAATCTATGGTCTAGTATTTTCTCTAAATCCTGAATATTATTTTCAGCAAATTTTATGCAGTAGGTAGCAAGTTCTCTACCACCCGAATAGAAAAAAGCATCATAATTTTCGCTACGCAAAAAGCTCCATTCAAAACGCCCGTATTGCACTCTATTCTGACCAAAAGGCGTGTTTATACCTTGGGCTGTCGCAGGTTTCGGTTTGAACCCAATGACCATAAAAAATAAGATGAATGCTATGCGGCAGAATTTCATAAAAATAGGTAATCAAAAATGCATGAAATTATTGAATTAAGGAAATTAATTTTTATTGAGCTAAAGATTCCACAAATTTGCAGCATGTTACAAGTAAAGTCATTTGTTTTTAACGATTTTCAAGAAAATACGTATATAGTTTGGGATCAGACCAAGGCATGTGCCATTATAGACCCCGGAAGTAGTAACAATTCTGAGCGGAATTTGTTGCGCAGTTTTATAGAAGAGAATCAGTTAAAGCCAAGTTTGTTATTAAATACACATTGCCATATAGATCATATTTTGGGTAATTTATTTGTTTCTGAGCATTATAAATTGCCATTACATATGAGCGAAGGCGAATTATTTACCTATAAAGATACCGACAGATGGGCGGCGATGTTTGGTTTGCCAAAGTTTGATATTCCCGAAAACTTGGTTTTTATACAAGCAGGTGAGACCTTAACGTTAGGTTCAAGCCGATTAGATATTTTGAGTACCCCGGGGCATTCTATTGCTTCCTTGAGTTTTTACGCTGCCAGCGATAATTTGGTGTTTTGCGGCGATGTAATATTTAAGCAAAGCATAGGCAGAACCGATTTACCAGGCGGTAATTTTGAGGTATTAGCCAAAAGCATTCGCGAGCAAATTTATACCCTGCCAGAAGAAACACTTTTATACTCCGGTCATGGCCCCGTAACAAGGGTTGGTTCAGAAAAAAATAATAACCCATTTGTTAAATTATAAATTATATGAAAGCCCTTAAAATTACGCTTGTTAGCTTGTTAGGATTGTTTTTATTGTTGGTGATTATTTCCTTTTTTCTGCCTTCTAAGGTAAGAGTAGAGAGAAGCATGGTAATTACGGCCCATCCACATCAAATTTTATCGTATATAGAAAACTTTAGAAAGTGGGACGAATGGAGTGCTTGGCATAAAAAAGATACCACTGCCCAGTATACTTATAATGAAATTGAGAAAGGCTTAGGAGCCAGTTATTCTTGGAAAAGTGAGCATCCAGAGGTTGGAAATGGCGAGATGAAAATTGTGGAGGTATTAGCCGATACATTCATAAAAATGGAAATGAAATTTGAAGGGATGAGAGTTTCCTATTCTTATTTTAGATTAACAGAAGGAGAGGCTGGTACAAAGGTTACTTGGGTTATGGAATCGGATGGAGAAGGCATGCCTTGGTATTTCGTGGTTCCATCTAAGTATTTTAATTTATTTATGGATGGCATGGTTGGAAAAGATTTTGAGGAAGGATTGGGTTCCATCCAAGCCATCATGAGCAAAATGCCCCATTATCATGTGGGCGATTACGAAGCTGAGATAAGAGAATTTGCCGGCATGACGTATTTGGGAATTCGCGAAAAAATTGCAGGTGAATTGTTAACCCAAAAAATGAGTGAGCATTATACCAGCATTGAAAATGAGTTAAAGAAGCAGAATCAAGAAATTGTGGGAGTTCCGTTTTCGATAAATCACTTTGCCAAAAACAATGTATATGATATAACCACTGCTATGGGAACAAAAGAAAAATTGCCCGTTTCAGAACCTTTTGTGAGCAAAGAAATTCCTGCTGGTAAATGGATGGTGGTAACATATAAAGGCGGTTACAGCGGATTAGGAAGTTTGTATCAAAAAGGCTTTGAGATGTTGGCTTCGCAAAATTTGAAGCCAAGTAGTGCGCCATTAGAATTTTATGTTATTAGCCCAGGAATGGAAGTAGATAGTAATAAGTGGGTTACAGAATTAATTTTTCCATTTATTGAATAATAGTTTTGACTTACTTTGTATAGTGATTTTACATCACGATACAAAGTATTATGGCAAAAGTTAAGGATTCTCGGTTTAACGACTTTCAAGGTGTTATTGAAAGGATAGATTTTGGTATTGTATATCAGAATATAAATGGTTTAATAGAATACGCTAATCAGTCGGCACAAGATATACTCGGATTAACGTTTGAGCAGCTTACAGGAAGAGATTCGATGCATCCTGAGTGGAAAAGTGTGCACCCAGATGGTAGCGAGTTTCCTGGGAATGAACATCCTGCTATGCAAACACTTGCTACCGGAAAACCTGTTAGCAATAAAGTGATGGGAATATACCATCCAAACAAGCAAGATTATGTTTGGATATTGGTGAATTCGTACCCAGTGTTGGATGGATCTAACGAAAAGATTAACGGAGTTTTTACAAGTTTTAAAGATATTACTACCCAATATTTAACCCAAAATGATTTAGAGTATCAACTTATTTTAAGTGGAATTTTAATTGATGCAACTACCAAATTTATTAACCTCGAACTTTCAGAAATAGATAATCAGATAAATAATTTATTAGCTAGAATTGGTTCATTTTTAAAGGTAGATAGATTTTATGTTTTCAGCTATAACTTTGAAAAGGGAACGGTTACTAATACGCACGAATGGTGTTCTGAGGGCATAATTCCTCAAAAAGATAATTTGCAAGAATTTCCTATGGAAATTGTGGCTCCGTGGGTTGAGTTAAATAAACAAGGCAAACCCTTTATTATGGAGGACTGCTCATTAATACCGGATGAAGATCCATTTAAACAAGTATTAATTGAGCAAGAAATACAGAGTATTTATTGTACACCTATTTTGGTAAAAAACAGGTGTATTGGTATGGTTGGTTTTGATGCTGTAAAAGCCAAATATAAATTTAACGATTACGAGAAAAACCTATTGGCGGTATTTGCTCAATTAATAGCCAATATTGAAGAAAGAAAAGAGAATAATACCAAAATTTTTGAGGCATTAAAAGAGTTAAATGGAGTCTATCAGATTTCTCAGTTAAATGCAGAAATGGGTTTAACCAATGAGGATTACTTTAGTAAAGCTTGTGAGGTAATTCGCGAATCATTTTATATACCAACAAAAACATATGTATGTTTAGAATACTTATCGAATAAATACACCTCTACTCCTTATGTTGAAACGAAAAATATTTTAGAAAAAGAATTAAGAAGTAGTGACAATATCCTTCTTGGTAAGGTGAAAATAGCCATACCAGAAAATAATTTTTTTCTTGAGAGCGAAACTGAGTTTTTAACAACTATTTCACGATTAATTCTGCAGAAGTACAACAAGGATTTATTTGCAGAGTCTTTATTAGCATCTGAAGAAAAGTATAGAATTATAGCCGATAATAATTATAACTGGGAGTTTTGGGAAGCTCCGGATGGTACTTTTCTCTACCATTCTCCATCATGTATAAATACAACTGGATATGCGGCAGAGGAAATGTTATCAGACCCAGAAATCTGCCATGTTATGTTACACCCTAAAGACATAAAAGGGTATGAGGAACATAGAAAAGAAGTAACAGAAAAGAAATGTGCAGGTAAACATAGTTTTAGAATTACTACCAAAACAGGCGAGCTCAAATATATTGAACATGTTTGTCAGCCAGTATACTCCAAAGCAGGCGTTTATCTTGGAACCAGAGGAAGTAATATAGATATAACAGACAAGGTTGAAGCGCTTAACAAACTAACCAAGAGTGAACAGCGTTTAAATAACCTATTAAACTCACAAACATCGTATGTATTGCGTACAGATTTGAGAGGTTATCATACTTTTTGGAATAAAGCATTTGAAGATGCATTTGGTTGGATGTACAAGGAAAGTGGATTGAGCGAAGCAGATTCGTTATCATCTATATGCGAGTACGACCATCATAAAGCCAAAGAAACCGTTACCAAATGTTTTAAAGAACCTGGCAAAATTTTTAAAGTGCAATTTGATAAGCCAGCTAAAGATGGTTCTGTGGTTCATACTGCTTGGGATTTTGTTTGTATTTTAGATGAACTTGGTAATCCAACAGAAATACAGTGTATAGGTATTGATATTACTGATTCTGTTCGTGCTTATAACAAATTGCAAGAGAGTGAACAATGGCTTGAAAGTCTTTTAAACTCTCAGACTAATTATGTGTTAAGGACAGATATGCAAGGCCGACACACGTATTGGAATCATTCGTTTGAGGAAGCATTTGGCTGGATTTATGAAATGGGTTTGAACCAAGAAGATTCCCTGAAATCTATCTGTGAGCACCACCATCCAAGAACGCTGGAGGCCGTAAATGAATGTATATCTAATCCTGGAAAAATTGTAAAAGTTGAGTTAGATAAGCCAGGAAAGAACAATGATATTAGAACTACGCTTTGGGAGTTTTTATGCCTTACCAATTCTTCTGGTGAGCCATCCGAAATACAATGCATGGGTATTGATATTACCGAAAGAAGAAAGGCAGAAAAACAACTTTTTGAAAGCGAAGAAAATTATCGATTACTATTCGAGAATTCACCAGATCCGATTTTATTAATATCTCCTGAAGGTATAATTATAGATTGTAATATTGCCACTGAGCTTATGCTTCTGGCAACTAAAGCTGATATTATAGGAAAGACTCCCTATGATATTTCACCAGAATTTCAACCAAATGGAAAACTTTCTAAAACCTATGTAAAAGAAATAATTGATGAGGTTATAAAGAGTAATCAATTAAAGTTTGAATGGGTTCACCAAAAATTTAATGGCGAAAATGTACTAGTTTCTATCACTCTAACATTAGTTAACTTTGGTGGCAAGAGTTTTCTTTTAACGGCCTGGCGAGATATTACAGAGTTAAGAAAGGCCGAAATTGAGGTTAAGAAATTAAGTACCGTAACTGAACAAAATCCTTTAGGTATTTTTATTACCGACTTAAAAGGAAAAATTGAGTATGCCAACCCATCTATGCAGCTAATTAGTGGTTATTCTAACGCAGAATTAGTGGGGGCTTACTCGTCTATATTTAAGTCGGAGTTTACCTCTGAATCTACTTTTAATGATTTATATGAAAGTTTACAAAGTGGAAAAGAATGGCAAGGGAAGTTTTATAATAAAAAGAAGAACGGAAAACTATTTATTGTTCAAAGTAATATAGCTCCTATCAAGAATCAAGATGGGGAGATTACGCATTATTTTGCGGTAGAGGAGGATATTACACAACAAGAACAAATGCATGCCAACCTCCAAGCCAGTGAGCAACGCTTTGCAGAATTAGCTCAAAATAGTAAAACCGTTATTTGGGAGGTGGATGAGTTTGGTAAATATACCTATGTAAGCGCAGCTTCATTGGATGTGTATGGTTATCATCCTCATGAAATGGTTGGTAGTATGTTTGTTTTTAACTTACATCCAGAAAGTGTAAGAGAAAAGTACAAACAAGATGGTTTTGCCATTCTTAATGGAGGTAAAAATTTAGGATCTTGGCTCAACCCAAAAATTAAAAAGGATGGAACTACTATTTGGACGGTTTCTAACGGTAAGCCCATATTAGATAGTTTTGGTAAGGTAATTGGTTTTAGAGGTGCAGATAACGATGTTTCAGCTCAGGTAGATGCGGAGGAAAGGCTCAAGAAAAGCGAGATAAAATACAGATTATTATTTAATGTTTCGCCTGACCCAATTTTAATATACAATAAAGAAGGTCAACTTCTCGAATTTAATGAAGCAAGTTGTTACTTGCTAAATTTGAGCAGAGATATTGTTACAGATAAAAACATTTTAGATTTTAGTGAGCAGTATCAAACTAATATAAAAACAGGTGTAAAAGATTTATTAGAGGAGTACAACAACCTTTGTTTAGAACAAGGATTTGTTAATTATGAATGGGTATTAAAATCTAAAAATAATAGGCCTGTTATTGTTTTGGTAAGTTGTGTGGCCATTGATTACAATGAGGGTACAGCTATTTATGCCACATGGAAAAACATTACCGCTATAAAAAATGCACAAGAGGAAATTGAGCGTTTTAAAACGGTAATGGATCAAGCATCTTATGGTTCTGCCATAAACGATTTAGATGGAAAATTCCTATACATAAACAAAGCTTTTGCCAATATGCATGGCTATGAGCCAGAGGAGGTGCTTGGTAAAGATTTAACTTTGTTTCATAGTGCAGAGCAAAGACCCGAAGCTGAGCGTTTAGTGGAATTGCTTAAAGAAAATGGAGAGTTTGTAAACGAAGAGGTGGGTCATACTCATCGCAATGGACAAGGGTTCCCAACCTTAATGTCGGGTAAACTAATTAAAGATGAAAAGGGAGTACCTAAATTTTTATCGGCTACTTGCATAGACATTACAGATAGAAAACGTACCGAGCAGATTATTCTTGATTTAAATCAAAACTTAGAGCAAAAGGTTTTGGATCGAACCAATGAATTAATTTTAACTAATAAGAAACTAGAAGTTGCCAAACGCGAGGCAGATGAAGCAAACGAAGCAAAGAGCGTCTTTTTATCAAGAATGAGTCATGAACTAAGAACGCCAATGAACTCTATTTTGGGATTTGCACAAATTCTTGAAATGACGAACCTTGAGGAGAAGCAAAAGAAAAGTGTTGCCCATATTATTAAGAGTGGTACCCATCTTTTAAACCTTATTAATGAGGTTTTAGATATAGCGCGTATAGAATCTGGTAAAGTGAGTTTATCTATGGAAAGTGTAGAGGTAAATGCAGTTATTACGGAGGTTCTAGAGCTGGTATTCCCTTCTGCCGAATCTCGAAATATATCATTGAATTTTGTGCCTTCTGAAACTTATTTTGTGTTGGCCGACAAGCAAAGATTAAGGCAGGTAATAATTAATGTGGTTAACAATGCTATTAAATATAATAATGTAGGTGGTAAAGTTTGGATAGAAGCTAAAAGAGAAAGTGATTTAGTTAAGATTTTTATTCACGACAACGGCTTTGGAATAAAATCGGATGATGTTAATAAACTATTTACGCCCTTCGAGCGATTGGATGCAGAAAAATATCAAATTGAAGGAACGGGTTTAGGGCTTTCTGTGGTTAAGCAGCTTATGAATTCTATGGGCGGAATTATAGGTGTAGAGAGTAACTACGGCCAAGGAAGTACTTTTTGGTTAGCATTAAGCATGGCTAAATCTCAGGAAGAACGAATTGTGGAGTTAAAAGAATCTATTCAGGAAATTTCGCATTTACATGATGTGAATATCGTAAACAAACAAACTAATACAATTCTATATATCGAAGATAATATTTCTAATGTGGAGTTGGTAGAAACCATAATTAGTAGTACTCGCCCAGAAATAAATTTAGTAACCAATACATATGGCGCTAATGCCGTTTCGTTAGCAAAAGAACATATGCCAAAATTAATTTTATTAGACCTGAACCTACCCGATATGCATGGTAGTGAAGTGTTGGATAAATTAAAACTTGATCCTTTGGTTAATAAAATTCCAGTTGTTGTTGTAAGCGCTGATGCTATGGAAAAACAAGTACAATATATGCTGAACCTAGGTGCGGTAAGGTATTTAACGAAACCTATACAAATGAAAGAGTTTTTAGATTTGATAGATCTTTATTGTAAATAAGTTGTGTAGCTAACAATTTCATTACAAAAAATTAATAGTAAGCTATTTTTTACTTATCACTTTTGCCTCATTAATAGGCAGAATTTTGCAAAAGCGTAAAATAGATTTGTTGGTAATCTCTGATGTACATTTAGGTACATATGGATGCCAAAGTAAGGCATTGTTAAATTATCTAAATTCTGTAAAGCCTAAAAGGGTTGTTTTAAACGGTGATATCATAGACATGTGGCAGTTTAGCAAACGCTATTGGCCTAAGTCGCACATGAAGGTTATTCAAAAAATTACTAAATGGGTGAGCCAAGGTGTGGAGGTAGATTATATTACCGGAAATCATGATGAACTGCTCAGGAAGTTTGCTGGGTTTAAAATGGGATCCTTCCAAATTTGTAATAAGCTGGTTTTAGATTTAAACGGACAAAAAACTTGGATTTTTCATGGAGATATTTTTGATGTTACCATGAAATATTCTAAATGGTTAACCCGATTAGGCTCGCATGGATATGATTTGTTAATCTTAATAAATGCCCTTTGTAATTGGGTTTTGGCAAGAATGGGCAGAGAGAAAATCTCTCTTTCTAAAAACATAAAAAACAGCGTTAAAACAGCTGTTAAATTTATTAATGACTTCGAAAGTATAACGGCAGAAATTGCTATCGCTAATGACTACAATTATGTACTATGCGGACATATTCATCATCCCGAAATAAAATTGGTTCAAACCGAAAAAGGTTCTGTAAATTATTTGAACTCGGGAGATTGGATAGAGAATTTATCTGCATTAGAATATAACCAAGGTGCTTGGAGCTTGTACAAATATAACCCCGAAGATTTTGAAGAGGAAGAAGAGGAGAAAAACGATTTGGTGATGATGAGTAACGACCAAATTTTTAATAAGCTCTTTGAAGAATTTATGGGAGATAATGCAACTTTAAAAAAGAGTTCTTGATGAAAATTTTATATGCTGTTCAAGCAACGGGTAACGGACATATAACTCGTGCTATTGAAATTATTCCTCATTTAAAAATGTGGGGTAAAGTAGATGTTTTGGTGAGTGGTAGTGAGTCTGAAATTGAATTACCTTTTAAAGTAAAATATACCTTTAAAGGTTTGTCTTTTGTATTTGGTAATAACGGGGGCGTAGATATCTGGAAAACGTATAAAAAATTACATTCGTTAAAATTATGGCGCGAAATAAAATCATTACCCATTCAAAAATATGATTTAATTATTAGCGATTTTGAACCTATTTCTTGTTGGGCTGCTATAAAAGCAAAAAAGCCTTGTGTGGGTTTAAGCAATCAGTTAGCCACTTTGCATCCTTTGGCTCCGAAGCCTAATAAAATCGACTTGCTTGGTAAATGGGTGCTTCACAATTATGCTCCAGTTACCTATTCGTACGGGTTTCATTTTAAGCGGTTGGATCAACAAATATTTACGCCCATAATTAGGAAAGAAATTCGCGAGTTAACTGTAAGTAATGCCGGACATTATTTAGTATATCTACCTGCATATTCTGATGCTAAAATTATAAAACATCTCTCTTCGTTTGAGAATATAAATTGGATGGTATTTTCTAAAAAATCGAAGAAAGAATATCAAGAAAAGAATGTGACTATTCTACCTTTATCCCGACAACTATTTGCAGAAAAATTAGCTTCAGCTGAAGGGGTAATTTGCAACGCAGGATTTGGTACTTGTAGTGAAGCGTTGTTTCTGCAAAAAAAGTTGTTAGTTATTCCTATGAAAACGCAATTTGAACAGCATTGTAATGCCGCCATGCTAGATGAAATGGGTGTTACGGTTATCAAGAAATTGGGTAAAAAGCATTTGTCTAAAATAGAATTTTGGCTTTCTGAGGGTAAATCAATTGAAGTAGATTACCCAGATAATACAGCAGATATTATTAAAACCATAGTTCAAAACCATGGAATAATGCCCAAAGAAGTGTCTATGGATTTAGAAAATACTGGTTTGTTTGAACAATTATAATCGCTGCAATTTGTTAAAAGCATCAGATTTTCCGGCTGATTTTGTATGGGGTGTTTCGAGTGCCGCGGCGCAAACTGAAGGCGCTGCATCTAAAGATGGTAGAGGTCCTTCTATTTGGGATGATTTTGCCAAACGAAAGAAGGTAAAAGGGAATCAATCTCCAGAACAAGCCTGCGAGTTTTATGATAGATTTGAAGAGGATATTCTATTGTTAAAATCGCTTGGTATCCCTAATTTTAGATTCTCTATTTCTTGGTCGAGAATATTACCTGATGGAACGGGTGCGGTAAATAAAGCCGGAATAAACTTCTATCATAAGCTAATAGATACTTGCTTACAAAACGGAATCGAGCCTTGGATTACTTTATATCATTGGGATTTACCACTTGCCTTAGAAAAAAAAGGTGGTTGGAAGAATAGAGAAATTATACATTGGTTTAAAGATTATGCAGCCGTTTGTTTAGCCGAATATGGAGAAAAAGTTAAGCATTGGATGCTGTTAAATGAGCCATTAGTTTTTACTGGAGCAGGTTATTTTGCAGGCTATCATGCACCGGGCAAAAGAGGCATGAGCAATTTTTTGGCAGCGGCTTATCATGCAGCTTTGGCTCAGGGTTATGTTTCTAAATTTATAAAGACTAATTACCCAAATGTGCAAGTAGGTGCCACGTTTAGCTGCTCTTTTAACACTCCCTATTCGTTAAAAGAAAAGGATTTAAATGCCTGTAAAAGGGTAGATACTTTGCTTAATAAATTTTTTATTGAACCTAATTTGGGATTGGGATTTCCTGTGAAAGAGCTCTCGGCTTTAAAAGCAATTAACAAGCATATGCAGCCGGGTGATGAAGAAATGTTAAAAGCAGATTTTGATTTTATTGGTCTGCAAGTATACACACGAGAAGTTATTGCTCACAGCTTTTTTACGCCTTACCTGCGAGCTAAAATTGTTTCTGCTAGCAAGCGAAAAGTGTTTCATACTAACATGAATTGGGAGGTTTATCCGGATGCTATTTTTGAGGTTATAAAATTATTTTCTGCCTACGAAGGGGTTAAAAAAATTTACATAACAGAAAATGGTGCGTCGTTCTCCGACCAACTGCTAAATGGCAGAGTGCACGATTTTCACCGACAAGATTATTTAGAGAAACACATTAAAAAATTACACGAGGCTTCATTGTTTTTTCCTAAACTAAAGGGATATTTTGTTTGGTCGGCCACCGATAATTTTGAGTGGACAGAAGGCTACAAACAACGTTTTGGAATCATACACATTAACTATGAAACCTTAGAGCGGACAGTCAAAGATTCTGCATATTGGTACAGAGATTTCTTAAGTAATTAAATTAACGCAAAGACTCTAAACATGCTACAAACTCGTGCATGGATTCAAGTTTAAAATCGGCAATAGAAAATTTTGGATCCGATTGTTTCTCTTTTTCTGGAACGGCCACACACAGCATTTTAGCTGCTTTAGCGGCTATAACTCCGTTTAAAGAATCCTCTACCACCAAGCAGGTATTTGGGTCTGAACCTAATTGTTTTGCAGCGCTTATAAAAATAGCTGGATGTGGCTTACCATAAGGTTCGCTTTCGGCAGAGTATAATAAATCGAAGTAGGAGGTAATACCTAATCTGCTTACCACTACTTCTATTAATTGCATGCTAGAAGAAGAAGCTAAAGCTGTTTTATATCCCATTTTTCTGCTATACTCTAAGCTTTCTATAACACCTGGCAGCGCTACAGCTTCTTGGCCTAGTATGGTTTTCATGCAGTTTATGATATCGGCTTCTGTTTTCTGAAAGTTTGGTTCAGGCCAATTTTGATAGCGATACCAATGTTCTACCACTTCGTTTAAACGAAAGCCCATTACCTCGCGTAAGAGTTCATCGTTTAACGCTAATCCTAGTTCACCAAATACTGCTTTCTCTGCTTTTTTCCAGTAGGGCTCAGAATCTACCAAAAGCCCATCCATATCAAATAAAATAGTATCTATCACTAGGCGTTCATTATCATTTCTATCTCTTCTGCCTCAATCGGAATATGTGCCATTAAATCTTGGCAGCCATTGGCTGTTATCAAAATTTCGTTTTCTAAGCGAATGCCAATTTTCTCTTCTGCAATGTATATTCCCGGCTCGCAGCTAAATGTCATGCCAGCCTGCATTGGCTCATAACGCATGCCTACATCGTGCACGTCTATTCCTAAGAAATGGCTGGTGCCATGCATGAAGTACTTTTTATAGGCAGGCCAACTCGGATTTTGTTTCTGAATATCGTGCATACTCAGTAAACCCAAGTCTACTAATTCTTTCTCCATTAATTGTCCAACTTGTACATGATACTCCATTAACATAGTGCCGGGTTTTAACAATTCTTTGGCCGCTTTCATTACTCTAAGAACGGCGTTGTAAACGGCTTTCTGACGAGCAGTAAATTTACCGTTAACAGGCAATGTACGCGTCATGTCGCTTGCATAGTTAGCATAATCTGCACCGCTATCCAATAACAATAAATCTCCATCTTGGCATTGCTGATTATTGTCTACATAATGAAGAATACACGAGTTGGCACCGCTAGCCACGATAGGATGGAAAGAATGACCGCGTGCTCTATTTTTTAGGTATTCATGAATAACTTCCGCCTCAATTTCATATTCCCAAACGCCAGGTTTAACAAACTTGGCTACTCTGCGAATCATTTTTTCACTGATAGAAATAGCCACCTTCATTAAGTCTAATTCAATCTCAGATTTAATAGAACGCAGACGTTGTAAAATAGGTGCTGCACGCTCGTATTCGTGCAAAGGATATGCATTTCTAATCTCCTGGGCAAAGCGTAAACTTTGGTAAGGAGTCTGAATAACGGCGCGATCGTTTTCGTTTAGGTTCAGGTAAATATTACTCGAATAATTGATGATAGCATGAATCTTACTTTTAAATTCATCGTACCAAAATATGTTTTGAACCCCACTCACTTCTCTGGCATCTTCTGGCGTAAGTTTATGGCCGTTCCAAACAATCATCATGTCGCTGGTACGCTTTATAAACAAGGCCTCGCGATATTCTGGTACTACACAATCGGGGGCAATTACCAATATACATTCTTCTTGGTCTACGCCACTCAACCAAAATAAATCAGAATTTTGTTTAAAGGTATGCGTGGCATCACCATTCCAAGGATGCTCATCGTTTGAGTGAAATATAGCAATGCTATTAGGTTTTAATTGCGCGGCAAATTTCTTTCTGTTCTCAATAAACAAGCTATTTTTTATAGTATCGTATTTGGTTGTTCTTCTCATGATTATTCTAATTTAAAGGCTGCAATCTATAAAAAATAAAATTAAGATATTACTTCTACTAAACATTCCATCTTCATGCCACGCGAGCCTTTTAAGAAAAAGGTGCAGTTGCTAAACTTAGCATCTTTAATATAGTTGGCCGCCTCCTGAGTTTCAGAAAACTTTAGATACGGAGCTTCCGTTTTAGCAAAAGCCTTACCCACTAACAATACATTTTTAAGGCCTAGGTTCAAACAGAAATGAACCATATTTTGGTGTTCTTCTGCTTCATATTTTCCAAGTTCAAACATGTCGCCTAAGCATAAAATTTTATTCTCGCCTGGCATAGCAACAAAATTTTTGATGCTTAATTCCATGCTACTTGGGTTAGCATTATAGGCATCTAAGAAAATGCTGTTATGCTCTTTTTTAATCCACTCAGAGCGCAGATTTTTGGGTTTATAACTTTCTATTCCGTTTTTAATTTGGGTTGGGTTCAGCCCAAAATACTTGCCAATGCTAATGGCTGCTAGGATATTATCAAAATTATAATCGCCACTTAAGCTACTTTGAATGTTTTGGTTTTGGTAGGTAAAAACAATATTCGGTTGCAGTTGCGTAGGCGCTAAAATCAATCGGTCTGAACCAATATTTTCTGCGGCAGACTGCTGATATATTTTTCTGTTTTTTACTTTGGCGCTTTCGCTCATAAGTACCGCATCATTGCCATTTACAAATGCTAATCCATTAGTCTTTTCTAAGTACACAAATAGTTCTGAGTTAGATCTTATAACGCCTTCTATACTACCAAAACCTTCTAAATGGTCTTTGCCATTATTGGTAACAATTCCGCAGCTTGGCTTGGCAATTTCGCACAAAAAAGCATTTTCTTTTTCATGGTTGGCACCCATTTCTATAACGGCAATTTGGTGCGTATTGGTTAATTGAAGCAAGGTTAATGGCAAGCCAATATGATTGTTTAAATTACCCGGAGTGCTTAACACAGAAAACTTCTGCTGCAACACCGATGAAACCAATTCTTTGGTACTGGTTTTTCCGTTAGAACCCACAATGGCAATGAGCGGTAAGTTTAACTGCTCCCTATGATAGGTAGCCAATTTTTGCAGGGTTTCTAATACGTTCTGAACCAAAATAAAACGCTCATCTCTACCCTCTATTTCCTCATCAATCACCACATAAGCCGCACCCTGTTCCAAGGCTTGTTTAGCAAAAAGATTCCCATTAAAATTATCACCCTTTAAGGCAAAGAACAAACAGCCCTCCGTAAGCTTACGCGTATCGGTGCAAATTGTTGGATGATTGAGGTATAGCTTGTAGATATTTTCTAATGTCATTTTTCAAATTAAGATTATTTTAAGAAAATTATTTTCTAAATTGCATCAAAATTACTTTATCTATGAAAAAAATATACATAATTCTTTTATCGGTATTGTTGCCGGTGGCTTTGTTGGCTCAGCCCGTTCAATTTAATTTGGCTAATAAGGCTTCATTTAAAATGGGTTCAGCCGATACTTTATTATACCCTTATACGGGAGGATTAAATGCCCCACAGTTTAATAAAATTGATTTGGATGGCGACAATATTGAAGACTTAATGGTGTTTGATAGAATTGGAAATAAGGTGTTAACCTATCTTTTTAAATCTGGTAAATATGTTTACGCTCCTGAGTTTGAGAGTCAGTTTCCGCCGCTTTTTAAATGGGTATTATTGCGTGATTATAACTGCGATGGTAAAAAGGATATTTTTACTGAGGTAGATTATAACGCCCAGCCAGAGCCGGAAAAGTTTATAGCCTCTAACGGAATGCGTGTGTTAAAAAATGTATCTACCGAACCTGGAAAACTTAAATGGCAGCAGGATAAAAATCAGTTAGTAGATGTGGGTTTGGGTTCTTTACCTCCTGCCAATATTGGTTTAAATAATACGGATATTCCTGCTATTGAGGATATGGATGGTGATGGAGATTTGGATATTTTGATTATGCCTTTTAGTAGAAATGTAATTACGTATTACCAAAACCTAAGCAAAGAACGTAATCATGGTTGCGATTCTATTGAATTATTATTTAGAGATGAATGCTGGGGTTATATGAGTTATCTGGTGAATACCAATGCCTTTTTGTTAAATGATGATAGTCCATGCTACCGAAACTACAAACATGCTAAACACAATGGAAGTACTATTACTTTGTACGATGCAGATGATGATGGTGACTTAGATGTTATTTATGGTGATCCTGAATTTAATGATTTAGTGTTTTTAGAGAATGGAAGAACCATTCAATCTATGGGTAGAGATTCTATGATTAGGCAAGATACACTGTTTCCTTTTAACTCAAGAAGAGCTAGTGTAGCCTTGTTTCCTGCTTCTTATTTGATAGATGTAGATGGCGATGGAAAGCGTGATATGGTAGTTGCTCCAAATGCTGAGGCGGCTGTTAAAAACAAAGATCAAGTTTTGTATTACAGAAATACAGGTACTGAAAAGGTTCCAGTTTTTACGTATCAGAATAATCAGTTTTTGGTCGGACAAACATTCGACCTGGGTGGTGGAAGTATTCCGGTTTTTGTGGATATGGACGGTGATGGGGATAAAGATTTGGTGGTTGCCACACAAGGTGATTTTACCCAAACATTTAATAGCAACGATAGGTTGTATTATTTTAGAAATGTAGGTACTAGTCAGAAGGCCGCATACGAATTAGTAGATTCTAACTTCTTAAATATAAACGCAGGTGCAACTAAGATTCAGCGTATCATACCAACATTTGGAGATTTAACAGGCGATGGAAAACCTGATTTAATCATTGGTGATTTAAACGGAAAGATTCACTATTATCAAAACACCAGTGTAGGTTCTACTATTACGTTTAATAAAGAAAGCTCAGATTATTTTAGCATTTTTGGTGGTACTTCTGCTGCGCCACAATTGGTCGACTTAAACAAAGACGGTAAGCTAGATATTGTTATGGGCAGAAAAAATGGTAGCGTAGCCTATTTTGAAAACAAAGGAACGGCTACAAGTCCAGAGTTTACAGCTGCTCCTTCTATAGATTCTATCGGAAAAATTACCTCTGCCGAGATGGTTCTTAGTGGTGGTACTCCTTATTATTTCGATGGTTATTCTATCCCTCATGTGTGTGATTTAGATAGAGACGGAAATTACGAGATATTATTAGGTAGCGAGCAGGGAAGAGTATTTTTATTCAGAAATTTTGATGCTAGCGCCAATAGAGTTTGTGATGAGGTAAAAGAAATTTATTCAGACGGCCCAGGTGTTAAGTACAGTGATTTGTTCTTCGGATTTAAGACTTCTGCTGCCAGCGCAGATTTAGATGGCGATAGTATTCCAGAAATCTTAATTGGAAACGTGCGTGGCGGACTAAGAATGTACCAAACTACTGTGAAGGGTGTTATCAGCAGTGTTTCAGAAAAAAGCAAATCTGAGAGTCAGTGGACATTATTCCCTAACCCAACCAAATCTGCTATCTCAATTAGAACTGATAAAAACAACGGCGGGTTGCAATACAGTATTTTTGATAACATGGGCAGAGAGCATTTGTCGGGCATCTTAGACGCCTACGAAACAAGGATTTCGGTTCAGACATTAGCGGCTGGAATTTATTTTATTAAGTCTATGGATGCTGAGGGAAATGCGAAAGTATTCCGCTTTTTGGTTCAGGAATAATAGATTTTTAAATATTTCTTTCATACATGACATGTTTTTTTAATTTCGTGCAAAAAAAATACACTTATGTACGGAGGATTACAGGAACAACTTAAGAAAGAATTAGCCGAAATTGAGGCAGCTGGTTTATACAAAAGAGAGCGCATTATTGCTTCTCCACAGGGTGCTGATGTAGTGCTAGAAAATGGCAAAAAGGTATCGGTATTTTGTGCTAACAACTATTTAGGATTATCGTCGCACCCGCGTGTATTGGAGGCTGCTAAGCGTACCATCGATACACATGGTTACGGAATGAGTTCTGTGCGTTTTATTTGCGGTACTCAGGATATTCACAAGCAGTTGGAGGCTAAGCTTGCCGAGTTTTTAGGAACCGAAGATACTATATTATATGCGGCTGCTTTTGATGCTAATGGTGGTGTGTTTGAACCTTTGTTTAACGAGGAAGATGCTATTATTAGTGATGCCTTAAATCATGCTTCCATTATTGATGGTGTGCGTTTGTGTAAGGCAGAGCGTCATAGATACGAGCATAATAATATGGCCGATTTAGAAGAGAAGCTAAAAGCTACTCAGCATTGCCGAAACAGAATAATTGTAACGGATGGTGTATTTAGTATGGATGGTACCATTGCTCAATTAGACCATATTGTGGCATTGGCAGAGAAATACAATTCGTTGATAATGGTGGATGAGTGTCATGCCAGCGGCTTTATGGGTGCCAATGGAAGAGGAACTCACGAGTATAGAAATGTATTAGGTAAAATAGATATTATCACGGGTACTTTAGGAAAAGCTTTAGGAGGTGCCATGGGTGGTTTTACCAGTGGAAAAAAGGAAATCATAGATATTCTTCGTCAGAGAAGTCGCCCGTATTTATTCTCTAACACCTTGGCTCCTTCGATTGTAGGTGCCAGCATTGAAGTGCTAAATATGTTAACAGAAACTACCGCCTTGCGCGATAAACTTTGGGATAGCACACAATATTTTAGAAAAGAGATGACAGCTGCTGGTTTCGATATTAAGCCGGGCGAGCATCCAATTGTGCCGGTAATGTTATACGATGCTAAATTATCGCAGGATTTTGCCGCTAGATTATTAGAAGAAGGTGTTTATGTGGTAGGTTTCTACTACCCTGTGGTGCCTAAAGGTCAGGCTCGCATTAGAGTTCAAATTAGCGCCGGTCACGATCGTCATCATTTGGATCATGCCATAGAAGCTTTTAAGAAAGTGGGAAAAGAATTAGGCGTTATTAAATAAGTAATTTAGTATTAGTGTTGTTTGGGAAAACCAAATTTTAACTATAAAGATTCTTCGCTTCACTGCGTTACGCTCTGAATGAACTGTATCTCCATGGCGGCGAGAAATCTCTTTCCCCAATCAGCAGCAACTTCATCCTAGCGATAGCGAAGAATCTCTTGGCTTTTCTCGGACAGCCCTACTTTACTGCCAATTTCTTAGCAATTACGTAATATATCCTTAACCTTGAAATGCTTGATGGGTTGGAATAATTTATTTAAAATCAATTTTTTACCGAGCTTCTTTACATTAAATTAATATTGTGGTAACACAATACTAACCTGTTGTTAACTTTGGGCTAACCTGAGCCAAATACTTTTGTCGCATTAAAAATGAGTATGAAAGTAAAAATAGGGTTGTTATTGGGATTGTGTTTATTTCAATTACAATTGTTGGCTGCTACAACGGGTAAAATTGCAGGTAAGATAGTTGATAAAAAAACAGGAGAGGAGTTGATTGGAGTATCTGTTTTAATTGAAGGAACTTCTATTGGTGCTACTACTGATTTTGAAGGTAAATTTTCTATTTCAAATGTTAAACCAGGAATTTATAATTTATTGGTTTCCTATGTTTCGTATGCAAAAAAGACTATTAAAGGTGTTGAGGTAAAAGCAGGAGAGGTAAGCAATGTATCTATAGTTTTGGAGGCTGTTTCTAATGATTTATCTGAGGTTGTGGTACAGGGAACGCTAAAAAGAGAAAACGCTAGTGCTTTGCTCATTCAACAAAAGAAAAATATTTCTATTTCGGATGGTATTTCTGCCGATATGATTAAGAAAACCCCTGATGCCACTACAGGTGATGTAATGAAGCGTGTAAGTGGAACTTCTATACAAGATAACAAATTTGCGGTCATTCGTGGGTTAAATGATAGATATAATACTGCCTATATAAATGGTGCACCACTTCCAAGTTCAGAAAGTGATAGAAAAGCGTTTAGTTTTGATATTTTTCCATCAAATATGTTAGCAAACATGGTTATTACCAAAACTGCTTCACCAGATCTTCCGGGTGATTTTGCAGGCGGTCTTATAACTATCAACACACGTGATATTCCAGAAAATAAATTTATTTCTGTTTCAACAGGTACAAGTATTCACAGTATCACTACTGGTAAGGCTGGTTTAGGATCAAACAGCAGTAGCACAGATTGGTTAGGTTTTGATGATGGAAAGAGAATGGTTCCAGACAATATTCCTGCTAGAGGAGAATATAACAATAATCCTAATAAAATTGAAAACTCAAAGGCTTTCGACCAAGATTGGACACTATTGCGACCTACAAGTTTACCTGTAAATTACTCCATTAATATAGCAGGTGGAAATAGTTATAAGGTTAGAAAGAAAGATGAATTTGGTTTTATTATTTCAGCCTCTTACAATAACAGTAGAAGAAATCAATTTGTAGAGCGTAATCAATTTAATAGACCAATGGATGGTAACGATAACCAAATTCAGAGAAGTTATCAGGATACCATAACTAAGGATGAAGTATTAACAGGATTGATGGCTAATTTTGGATATAAACTTGGTAATAACCATAAAATATCTTTCAAAAATGCCCTTACTCTAAATTCAGAAAATCTAACTACTCTTCGTGCAGGAGCAGATGATTATTTATCTGAACAAGTTCCATTGGTAAGAAATGTTTATTTTAACTATAACCAAAGCAGATTACTTACCAACCAAATTATAGGTGAACATTATTTACCTACTTCTAAACTAAAAATTAAATGGGTGCTAAATAACAATAGTATCAACAGAACAATCCCAGATTTTAAGCGATTTTCAACATCTGCAAACTTAATTTCTCAAGAAGATGGTTATACTCCATACGCAGCACAATTTAATAACACCATCAACTTTACTCAGTTAGGAAGATTTTACTCTAGCCTTGATGAAAATATTCGTAGTGCTTCCATTGATGTTCAGAGACCATTCGAAAAATTAAGCGGCAAAAAGTTAAAAACTGAGGTGAAAGTGGGAGCATTTTATCAGGCTCGTAGTAGAGATTTTCAAGCAAGAGCATTTGTGCCAGTACTTAAAAAAGGTGGAATAGATGGAATTCGTTTCAGAGAGGGAATGATGGATACTATGTTTAAATCTAGTGCTTATGGTGAAGATTTTTACTGGGAGGAAGATTTTCGTGCCCAGGATGTATATAGCGCTAGCTCTAAGTTAGCAGCAACTTATTTAATGTTTGATCAGAAAATCGCTTCTAGATTTAGATTAGTTTATGGCGTTCGTTTCGAGAGTTACAGACAAACCTTAAGTTCATTTGAATTAAATTCTAGTCCTCCAAAGCCATTAAATACTGATACCGTGTTTAATGATTTCTTGCCTTCGATGAATTTTACCTATGAACTAACTGAAAAAACTAATTTGAGATTCTCTGCTTCAAGAACATTGGCTCGACCAGAATTTAGAGAGTTAGCTCCGTTTTCGTTCTACGACTTTAATTCAAACACTGTAGTTTCAGGTAACCCTAATTTAACTAGAACTAGAATTAATAATTATGATTTTAGATACGAATATTACCCAGGTGAGGGTCAACTTATTTCTGCTTCTGTATTTTATAAAACTTTTCAAAACCCAATTGAGGTGGTGTTAGAGTTTAGAGGAAGTGATACTTATACGAGTTATTCCTCTAAAACCAATGCCAACAATTATGGAATTGAATTTGAAGTACGTAAGAACTTTGATTTCTTAGATAATTTATTCAAAACTACTTGGATTAAGAATTTTAGCTTCACTGCTAATTATGCTTATATCGTTTCTAAAGTTACCTTCGACGAAAATGTTTCTTTAGAAAAATATGGATCACGTCCGCTTCAAGGTCAGTCGCCATACATTCTAAATACTAGCCTACAGTACTATAATGATAAAGCTGCATTTGGAATTGCCGTTTTCGTAAATAGAATTGGAAGACGAATTGCTTTTGTAAGAGAAATTAATGGTTTGATTCCGGATTTATGGGAAAATCCTAGAACGGTTTTAGATATTAGTATCACCAAAAGAATTTGGAAAGGTTTGGATATGAAATTTGCTATTAACGATTTATTAGCTCAAGACTTAGTATTCTATTGGGATAATAATGGAAATGGAAAATTAGATTCATTTTCTAAAAATGAATTGATTAATGCAGTTCCAACACCAGAAGCCTCTGCTAAAAGATTTTCAATGGATAACGATGTATTTAGATATAAAATGGGTTATACTATGTCGTTTAGTCTTTCTTATAAGTTTTAATACAAAATATAGTCATTTTCTATTTTTAGAGATTAATAAAAAGTCTGGTTTTTACCAGACTTTTTTGTTTTAAAATATTCTGTAAAACCTGCTGTCTTAACATTAAAGTAATTTTAAATTAACCTTCATACAATAGGTCAATTCTATCATTGCCATACCAAAATTAAAAACACATGAAGAAACTTAATCTTTTTATTTTTGCGGTATTATTCACCTTTTTATCTTATGCCCAAAAGGCGAGAACAATCACGGGAAGTATTACTTCAAACACCACATTTTTTAGCGATACGATATACACTTTAGATGGGTATATCTATGTTAAAAACAATGCAACTTTAACTATTCAACCAGGAACCATTATTAAAGGAAAATTTGGAACTAAAGCTACTTTAATCATTACTCGTAATGGTGCTATCAATGCTAATGGAACCTCTACAAGACCAATTGTTTTTACTTCTGAAAAACCAGCTGGTCAGCGTAATAAAGGAGATTGGGGTGGATTAGTAATTTTAGGAAAAGCTCCTATCAATCGTCCTACCGATTGCTCTACCTGTCCGGGTGCTGCCGTAGCTGCTGCAGAGGCAGGTATTCAAAATGCAGTAGAAGGAGATATAGACAACTCAGCTGGTGATGCTTTATATGGTGGTACAGATGAAAACCACAATGCTGGTACATTACGTTTTGTGCGTGTTGAATATGCAGGTACAGTTATTACTCCTGGTAACGAAATCAATGGTTTAACCATGGGTGGAATTGGAAAGCAAACTAAAATTGAATATGTTCAAGTATCATTTGCAGACGATGATGCATTTGAGTGGTTTGGTGGAAATGCAGATGCAAAATATTTAGTATCTTACAGAAACGTAGACGATGATTTCGATACAGATTTTGGATTCACAGGAAGAGTTCAGTTTGGAATCGTATTGCGTGATTCATTATTATATGATATCGGTTCAGGC
>JAKRSG010000059.1:24566-32387 GCA_022402405.1 Bacteroidia bacterium
AAAATGATACTTTAATGTATAAGAACAATTTGTTAGCAGGTAATATTCGTGCTATCAATGCTTCAACTTCTGGTGGTTCTAACCCAAGCTTAACTCGTAGTAAAGTATTTGCTAATGCAAATGATTCTATCCGTTCATCAATGGGAGTATTAGCAGATCCATTTAACTATAACAATCCAAACTTCGCTCCAGTAGCAGGTTCTCCTGCTTTAACGGGTGCTTCGTTTTCGGGTGCTCGTATTTCTGATCCGTACTTTACTCCTACAAGTTACCGTGGAGCAATGGGTTCAGAAGATTGGACATCTTGCTGGTGTAATTTTACTCCTGGTCAGACTAATTATGATGTAGCTCCAATTAATTTATTACCTCTTACTTATGATGCAGGAAAGGATTCTACTATTTGTTCTGGTCGTTCAATTGTAATTGGACAAAATTTAACTGGACCATACAAAGCTACTTGGTCGCCTGCTGCTGGTTTAAGTTCAACTACCGCTGCTCGTCCTACCGCTAATCCTACAGTTACTACTAAATATTTTGTTACAGTTAGAGATTCAATTACTGGTTGTTCTATGATGGATAGTATTACTATTACAGTAAATCCAACTCCAGTTGCAAACTTTACATCTGCTGCTGGTACAGGTGCTGGTGTTGTTAATTTTACTAATACCTCAACTAATGCTGTTTCATATAGCTGGAATTTTGGTGATGGAAATACTTCTTCTGTTCAAAATCCAAGCAATACATATGCTGCTAATGGAACATATACAGTTGCTTTAACTGCAATTTCTGGTGCTTGTGTTAATACAACTAGCAGACAAGTTAATGTTTCTGGTATTGCTTCTCCAGTTCGTGCAATCGCAGGAGACATTACCACTAACACAACCTTATTCGCTGATACAATTTATTTGATAAATGGCTATGTTTATGTTAAGAACAATGCTGTTTTAACTATTCAACCAGGAACCATTATTAAAGGTAATGCAAACAAAGCAACTTTAATTGTTACTCGTAATGGTAGAATTGAAGCAAATGGTACCAAAAATCAACCTATCGTATTTACTTCTTCTAAAGCTGCAGGTCAGCGTAACAAAGGTGATTGGGGTGGAATTGTAATATTAGGTAAAGCCCCTATCAATCGTCCTACCGATTGTTCTACTTGTCCGGGTGCTGCTGTAGCTGCTGCAGAAGCTGGTATTCAAAATGCAGTAGAAGGTGATATAGATAACACTGCTGGTGATGCTTTATACGGTGGTACAGATGAAAATCACAACGCTGGAACCTTACGTTTTGTGCGTATAGAATATGCAGGAACTGTAATTACTCCTGGTAACGAAATCAATGGTTTAACCATGGGTGGAATTGGTAAGCAAACAAAGATTGAATATGTACAGGTATCTTTTGCAGACGACGACGCATTTGAGTGGTTCGGTGGAAATGCAGATGCTAAACATTTAGTATCTTTCAGAAACGTAGATGATGACTTTGATACAGATTTTGGATTCTCAGGTAAAGTTCAGTTTGGAATCGTATTGCGTGATTCATTATTATATGATATCGGTTCAGGCCCAACTACAAACGGATTTGAATCGGATAATGATGGTTCTGGTTCAGAAGCTAAGCCATTTACTGACCCAACTTTCTCAAATGTTACTGTATTAGGTCCGTTAGCAAATGGAACTCCATTAACATATAGTAATTCATTCCAAAACGGTGCAAGAATTAGAAGAAATTCATCTACTAGTATTTTTAACTCTATCTTCATGGGATGGAATGATGCTTTATTCATTGATGGTGCTCGTTCGGTTAACAAACACCAAAATGATACTTTAATGTATAAGAACAATTTGTTAGCAGGTAATATTCGTGCTATTAATGCTTCAACTTCTGGTGGTTCTAATCCAAGCTTAACTCGTAGTAAAGTATTTGCTAATGCTAATGATTCTATCCGTTCATCAATGGGTGTATTAGCAGATCCATTTAATTACACCAATCCAAACTTCGCTCCAATAACAGGTTCTCCTGCTTTAACTGGTGCTTCTTTCTCGGGTGCTCGAATCTCTGATCCATTCTTCTCTCAAACATCTTATAGAGGTGCAATTAGTCCAAATGCAGATAGTAACTGGACAAACTGCTGGTGTAATTTTGATCCTCAAAATGCTAACTACAATTCATCTCCTATCAATAACCCTGGAGCTACTGCTAACTTTACAGCACCTGCTACTTCAACTACTTTAAAGGTTGATTTTGCTAATACTTCATCTAATGCTACAAGTTATTTCTGGGATTTTGGTGTAAGCAATTCAACTGCTGATACCTCATCTGCTATGAGTCCTAGTTTTACCTTCCCTGCTAATGGTAAATATACCGTTACTTTAATAGCTAGAAGTAAGTGTGGTAACTCAGTTAAAACGTTTGAGGTAACTATCAACGATCAAAGTATTTTACCTGTTGTAGATTTTACTTTTGTTCAAAATACAAACACTGGATCTCGTGAGTTTACCTTTACTAATACAACTGTAGAAAAGGGATTAACTATCGATTACTCTTGGAAGTTTGGTGATGGTGCAACTGCTGCTACCAAAAACGCAACTCATGAGTATACTGTAAACGGAATCTATACTGTTACCTTAATTGCAACTCATATTTACGGTGTAGATTCAGTTTCTAAAACCATTAATGTAGTAGCTACTTCTTTAGAAGAAAAGATGTCGGTAATTAATGGTTTTAATGTATATCCTAATCCAACTAGAGAAAGAGTTTTTGTTGATTTCAATTTAAATAAATCTGAAAATGTAAGTATTAGTATCATGGATTTAACAGGTAAAGAAGTTATTTCAATTCCTGCTTCAAATCTAAATGCTGGTAAACATACTTCTGAAATTGAAACAAGCGCTTTATCTGAAGGTATGTATATGATTAGAATTAGTGGTGCAGAATCGTCACTAACTTCTAGATTAGTAATTATCAAATAATCTATTTTTGATATAAAAATTTAAAGAGGCGGCCATTGGTCGCCTCTTTTTTTTTCTGTTTGAACCAAATATGTTGCATCTTGCAGGCCTATGCAAATTGTCTTTGTTATTTTATTGAGTTTAGGCGCTTATAGCTGGTATTTTTTAGACCGACCCGTATTTGGTAAAACGCCTTCTGGTGAGCTTTTAGAACGAGTTAAAAAATCTCCTAATTATATAAATGGTTCTTTTGTGAACCTAGAAGAAACGCCCAACTTTGCGCCGGGTATTTCTATGTGGGATGCCGCCAAAACCTTTCTTAACAAGCCTAAAAATACTGAGCCAGAAAAGGAAATTCCAAGTATTAAAACACATTTGCCTTCACTTGATCCAACGGCTCCTCAATTGGTTTGGTTCGGACATTCATCTTATTATTTGATGGTAGATGGAATAAAGATTTTGGTAGATCCAGTGTTTAGTGGTAATGCTTCGCCCGTTTCTCTATTTGCTAAGAGTTTTAAAGGAAGCGATGTATATTCGGCTAAAGATTTTCCTGAGGTAGATATTTTGCTTATTACCCATGATCATTACGACCACCTAGATTACAAAACGGTAATGGAGTTGGAGGGAAAGTATAAACGAATAATTACTTCATTAGGTGTTTCTGCACACTTGGTTTCTTGGGGCATTGATGCTGCTAAAATTACGGAATTAGATTGGTGGCAAGAAAGTGCTTTGGTTCAGGCCGGAAATGCTAAAATAATTGCCACGCCTAGCAGGCATTTCTCTGGAAGAAAGTTTACTCGTAACCAAAGTTTATGGTCGTCTTTTGTATTAAAAACGCTTAATTATTCTATTTTTTTAGGTGGAGATAGCGGATACGGTAAGCACTTTAAAGAGATTGGAAATAAGTTTGGTCCGTTCAACTTAGCTTTGTTAGAATGCGGACAATACAATGCCATGTGGCCATACATTCATATGATGCCAGAAGAGGTTATTACGGCTAAAATGGATTTACAGGCCGATGTTTTGATGCCTGTGCATTGGGCAAAATTTTCCTTGGCTTTACATCCTTGGAACGAAAGCATCAATCGTTTAAAGAAAGAAGCAGAGCTTAAATCGCAAAAAATTACCACACCGCTTATTGGGGAAGTGGTTCAAATTGGTAAACAGTATCCAGATTCTGTTTGGTGGAATTTTTAATGTGCAGGTTTTAAAATAATTAGAAATTTTATATACTTGTATAATCAAATTTCTTAGCACATGAATCCAATTTTATTCACCATTATTAAAACCGTTGTAAATGCTCTTGGGGTAGCAGTAGGCTATGTAGCCTACAAAATGTTTGTAAAACCTGTTTCTGCAAATACCATTGCACCAGATAATTTTCAGGAGATTTTTGCTGTATTATGCTTGTTAACGCTTTGGCCACTGCTTTCGTTGAAGAAATTTAGACCTTTTAACCATTATAGTTTAGCGATTGTAGCATTGCTTATACCTCTTATGTTGTTTGGTGTTTTCAGCGTCAATCAGCACTCTTCGGCTAAATCTTATACCAGATTATTTCCCATAGAAAGAAAGGTAGTAGAAGGCGATGCCGTAAAAGTTACTGCCTATATTTATGAGAAAAAATCATGGAAAAATTATACTATTGCTCTCGACAATTGTCTGGAACTTGATTCTGTGAAGATCAGAGTAATAGACGGTTTGTTAGGAATGAAAGTGCTAACAGATGAACTAGAATTCTCGCGCAAACCTGAATGTCAATAATAAATAAACAATAACTATATGAAGAAAACTATTTACACCTTATTAATCGCTTTTATCTCGCTAATTGCACTCGAATCTTTCGATTTTAGAATGTTAGCTAAGCAACAAGATGGAAGCAATCCTGGCTTCACCGGTTCTCCTGGCGATAGCTTAAGAAATTGCACGGCTTGTCATGGAGGCACCGCCATTACCCAACCATTTTGGATAAAATCTAACATACCAGCAGAAGGGTTTGAACCAGGCGAAAAATATACCATTAGAGCAGTAAATACCTCTGTTGGTCATACTCGTTTTGGGTTCTCCATTTCGCCTCAAGCACCAGATGGTAAGCAGTTAGGCACACTTGTGTTAACAGATTCATTACGCACCCAATTAAATGGAAACGGTAAGTACATTACCTACAAAACACAGGGCGTTTTTGCGGTAGATTCTGCTATTTGGTTATTCGATTGGATAGCTCCAACAGATGCCAATGAAGTAACTTTCTATGGCGCATTTAACTCTAACCACGACGGACATAAAGGTGGAGATTTAACCACTTTAAGCACCTTAAAAGTATACAAGAAAGGCTTCACATCACTCAAAGAAAATTCTTTCGGTTTGAACCTAAACGTATACCCAAATCCTTCAAACGATGTATTAACTATTTCTTTAAAAACAGCTTCTTCAGAGGAAGTAAATCTATCTATTTACAATGTAAAAGGCGAGCAAGTTTGGTTAGGTTCAAACAGAAATGCTAGCAACCTACAAGAGAAAATTGAACTGAGTAACTGGCCTCAGGGGATCTATTTTTTACAGGTACAACAAGGAAACAACAAGCTTATTGAGAAGTTGGTTGTAAGTCACTAAACTAGTTTTTAAACACTATATAAGCATTAAGAGAGCTTGCTATTAGCAACCAAATAAAATACGGTGCTAGTAGCAGGCTTTTTAATTTTAGTATGCCTACTTGACTTACAAGTTTATAGCCAATTAACAGTGTTAATGCTGCAATAATTATAAGTCCTAAAACACTCCAATGATAAGCAAAGAAAACAGGGTTCCAGCTTACATTTAAAATCCATTGAATAATAAATAAAGTGAGTAAGTATTTTTTATCTGGCATGTACTCCCAAGCATATGCCATATAAAAAGAATAGCAAAACATAATGCTTGTCCATGCCGCGCCAAAAACCCAACCCGGAGGCGTCCAAGGCGCCTTGTTTAAATTTGTGTACCAATCGGAGCTAACGCCATTTTTAGTAGCCAAACCACCCAAAGCCAGCGCCGCAAAATTTACCAATAAGAAAATAAGCAATCTAACCATCATGGCGTAAAGGTAATCGGTTTTGCCTAATTTTACCCTATATTCGCGCCACTTGCATCCATAGTTCAATGGATAGAATTTCAGATTCCGGTTCTGAAGATGGGGGTTCGAGTCCCTTTGGGTGCACTAGTATGTTTTGTAAAACTCTTATATGTAGTATTTTATAGTGTTTTTTATTTTAATGGTGCAGCTATAGGTACAGCAAATTCAAATTTCTTTGATTTCAAATTGAATGAACACTAACCAGGTTCCAATAAAGTTTTTTAAAATCCATTTGAGGTTCCAACCCAAGTACGCTAACAGTAATAATATTGCCTTTATAGGTGGAATAGCTGTAGTTTAAGCTGCTATTTAGAATGTATTCTAGGTTGTAGGTCAATTAAAACTAATTGATTGCCTAATTGCTCATATTTGGATAAATACTCCTTTTTGTCAATTTCTGAATTGTAATCATCCAAGGCAATTTGGGCTAACTCTTTTAGTCTGTAATATTCTATCAAGGTTTCTAGTCTGGAATAAAGATCAAAAAAATGCATCTCTTCTTCATTCCACAATGGCGGCAAATCAAATTCCTTGTAAAGGGATTTATAAGTATTTAACCAAGGTGTTATTATTACTTCATTTAATACCTGATCAGTTGGAAATTCGCTTACAGCATTTGAATATATATCTTTATTTAACTTCATCTTTGATTGCTTTTCCTTGCCAGAATGGCGGTGTGGATTGGGATAGAATTATGAACGAATACAAATTATAATTTTGAGCCACATTCCTTGCAAAGTAAAGGATGGTTTCTAAACACATCTTCAGAGCCGCAATCTTGACAAACATTTGGCGATTTGAAATCATTAGAATAACTTGTTGCATGCGTTTTAAAGCATTTCTGGCATTGATATTCGTATTTGTAAATGCCCATTAATTTACCATTTTCGTCTCTTTTGGAGAAGTGAATATTATTGTAGAACTCATTATTCGAATTGCATCTTTGGCATTTCAATTCAAAATTACAAGGGAAGTAATAGTCTGCAAAGAAAATTCCTGAGCCAATTCTAGCTAGCTTGTTTTTCTTTAGATATGGGTCGTTATGAACAATGTATTTTTGCATGATTTAATTGGTAAGTTTTTTTGAAACGGCTATATTATTATTGTTTTGGTGAATTAGATTTAAGTTTATGAGATAATTCAAATTTAGTAATTTCAAAATGAAGTATGTTATTTTGTGCGGAAAATTATAATTCAAGCTAATGTTTGTTTTCAATTTGATTTTTCAACTATTTTTTTCTCGAAGTTTTATTGAGTTTTCATAATCATGTTTTTGACTCTCAAAATTAACAGAATATTTTTTTGTAATTTTTAAATTTACAATTTAAGAATTTATCAAATATCGTGCATTTTTTTAACCATAAAATATTTGTAAGTCCTATCTCTTTTTTTAGGTTTTCTTAATTTAACTTCTAAATTGCGTAACAGAATATCTTTTGTTAATAAATTGATTTTAATAGTTTCGATAGAGCTTTAAGTGATAAATACTCTAGTTTTTAAGCAACTAAAGTTAATACTTAATAATTAATGAATTTAATTTTAAGTTTAATAAATTTAATTAGAGATAATTTGAAGTAGAAAATCCATTTCTGGCAAAAATATATTTAATCTAAGCTATCAATGAGTAAAATTAACAAATGACACAGTTACAAGCAGGATATATACTTGATTGCATAAAAGAATCATTAGAGGCTAAATACCACCCAGCAGAGGTTAAGGGACTATTGATGCAGCTTTCATATTTTGACATAG
>JAKRSG010000060.1 GCA_022402405.1 Bacteroidia bacterium
TCGGCAATCTTTGGAAACCTAGCCACACTTTGATGTTCGGCTCCATCAAAAATAATATGCTCATATACTTCATCGCTCAATACCACTACATCCGTATTATCGAGAATTTTTTGAAGTTGTAGCATATCATTATCTGTTAACACTGAACCCGTTGGATTGTGTGGCGTGTTAATCATAATTAAACGGGTCTTAAAATTGATTAACTTCTTTACCTCGTTCCAATCGATGCTATAATCTGGGTATTTCATTTCATAGAACACCGCTCTTCCACCATTTAATTCAATGGCTGGAATGTAGCTATCGTAACAAGGTTCTATAACCACCACTTCATCCCCCTCACCTATAACAGCACTAACAGCAGCATAGATTCCATGTGTACCACCCGGAACAATTGTTACTTCTGTTTCTGGGTTATACTTTGCACCGTATAATCTTTCTGTTTTCTCCGAAATTTTTTCACGCAACTTCATTAAACCGGGCATAGGAGCGTATTGATTATACCCCTTTTCCATGTAATGATTTACCAATGAAACCAACTTTGGAGAACAGTTAAAATCTGGAAACCCTTGAGCTAAATTAATTGCACCTTGCTCGTTTGCATGAGCTGTCATTACCGAAAAAATGGTGGTGCCTACATGGGGCAATTTACTCTTCACTGAACCGCTAAAATTCATCCCTCGCTATCTTTTAATATCCAATGATACAGCATTCTTTGAATTATTGCAATTGGATTTTACAATAGTTTGAAAGTGTGTTTTTTAAATTTGAATGGCATTGTTTTCAAATTCCAATATTTTTAAATATACTCGTGAACTAATTATAAAACATGATTTACTTAATAGCAGATAGTGGTTCAACCAAAACAGATTGGTGCCTAGTGAATAGCGAAAATAACTCTCAAAAAATTCTTCATACCATTGGTTACAACCCTTATTTTATTGATACAGAAGCCATCTACTACTCTCTTTCAGAAAACCTTCTAAAGGATATGGAGGGCGAATCGGTTGACGAAATCTATTTTTATGGTGCAGGTTGTAGTACTCCAGAAAAAAGAGATATCGTATATAAGGCCTTAACCCGATCGTTTCCTAACGCTAAAAAGATTGTAGTAGATCATGATTTACTTGCCACAGCTCGCGCATTACTAGGCACTGAACCGGGCTTTGCAGCCATTTTAGGAACTGGTTGTAATACTTGTTTGTATGATGGAGATGCCATCATACAAAATATTGACTCTTTAGGGTATTTACTTGGCGACGAAGGAAGCGGGAGTTACATTGGAAAAAAAATTGTTAGAGATTTTATGCGCGGCAGATTAGAACCCGAGTTGCATAAACGATTTAAAGAGCGCTTTCAGATTGAGGGCAACGAACAAATTTTTCATACTTTATACACCACTCAATTTCCAAATAGATACTTGGCAAGCTTCTGCAAGTTTGCCGATGAATATGTAACACATCCATACATTCGTAATAAGGTACGCGATTCGTTCCGCGATTTCTTTAAAAACTTAGCTAGTAAATACCCCGATTACCAATCGTACAAGTTTAACTGCGTTGGCTCTGTAGGCTTTGTGTTTAAAGACATTCTCGAGGAAGTGGCTCTTAGCTACGACATGAAAATTGGCAAGATCATCAAATCGCCTCTGCAAGATTTGGTGCAGTTTCATCTTAAGCAAAAGTAAATTGCCTGAACACAATTTTAGATAAACTAATTTTGTTCTAACATTTACTTCTTGGTAAAAACCCGTAACGGAAAAGCCAAGCTATCTTCTTGCCAATAACCTGAATTCCTGATGGAATCTATAAACAAAACGGCATGCTCTGGCGCCAAGGGATACGAATTTAATTGAGGTTGTAATACCAATAAAACAGTAGCATCTTCTATAAATGGAAAATGATACAACTTCTCTCTATTCGCTACATGAGGCATGATATTGCTTTGAGCACAAACAGCTGCCTTTGGGTCTATTACTTTTAATTTTGCATGAACCTCTTTTAGCTGAAAGGGCGCTTGATAATGTTCTTTGCTAACAATATTCTCTCGTTGCACACTATAATCTGCCTTGCGATCTTGCATAAATAAATAGCTTGTTAATCCTGTTAGCAAACATGTTATTGCCACTAGTATGCTCTTAAAGAGTGGACGTTTAACCATACTTAAATAGGCTATTATGGCCATACTAACAAGCGGTGCAAGTTCTATTTGGTAGTGATACGACATACCCCAAAAAGCCAATTCTTTATTCCATAACTTCTGCATTAAAATAGGAAGTGCCATCCATAAATACATTGGTTTAAGCAATAAGAATATTCCTCCCGAGAGCAGCAATACAAACAAAAACTCCTGCTTTACTATCTCTAATTCGTCGGGTTGAATATGACTTTTATAAAACAACTCCAACATATACATTGGATGTTTAATAATGTAAATCACTATTTCAGAAATAGAAGAACCCAGATAAGAATAACGATTAAGCTGTTCAAACTTTTGCTCCGTGTTTAAGGAAGGCATAAGGTACATGCCCATAAACAAAAACCAAGTTATGGCAAACACAAATAAACCCAAAGAAATTAGCTTCCACTTTTGGTTCAGCCTAAAGCTGTAAACAAACATGGCTATGGATATAAAGGCAGCAAAAATGGCTAGGTTTTCTTTGGAAATTAGTATGGCTAAAAAGCAGAATAGGCTTGGCAATGGCTTATCTTTCTGGAAATAATACCAAAGCCAAGGCACAAAACAAGCGCCAATAACATTATCATGGTAATCGAATGCCAAGGCAGCATATATTGAAAATCCCAAATAAAATTGAGCCAAAATCCAAGGAATGAGTTTCTCGGAAATAGCCTGAGATTGCGCTAATTTTACGATTCCAATTCCCGCAAAAATGAGCGCAAGATTCTGAAAAAGTAATAGCGTATACGAACCAAAAATATAATAAAACGGACTCAATAAAGGCACCCATATACTTATATGCAGAGCAAAATAAGGCAAAGTTCTGCCCGGTAAAAGCTGGGTTATCTGTGCGTTTTATA
>JAKRSG010000007.1 GCA_022402405.1 Bacteroidia bacterium
ATTTTGTTGAACCAATAACAAATGTTTTTCAGGACCCATGTTTATCCAATAATTTGAGCTATCTAAGGTGTTCCATTCTTCGTTTTTTAGCTTATTTTGGTTTTTATATGGCTGAACCCATTTCTTGTAAATGCTTGAAGAATCGCTGGCATTATGCCAAATAGTTAGGTGGTTTTTCCTATGTATTTGAATGAGCAAATTTGAGTTGCTAGAGTATATACATAGTTTGTTTGTATTGGCGGTAATTATATTTTGGTTCAGCCCGGAGAATGAGAGCATGATGGCTATGCATAACATGCATTTTAAGGCAAATAAATTACGTGTGCTAAAATAGTTTACAAGGGTAATTCCAAAAAGGTAGTAGGCAATTATTTGTAGAGGCGGCCAGTTAATATTCTCTATAGTAGAGTAGGGGAGATTGGCTATAAAAATACTGATAGCTGAGGTGAGTGTTATGAGCTTACTTATAATAAATCCTAGTACCTGCGCAGCTGCATGTATGGGCGAAAGTAATAGAAGTAAAATGCCTGCATAAATAATAATGGTGCTAAGTGGAATAATTAGGAGATTTGCTGGTAAAAAGTAGCTTGGGAATTGATGGAAATAATAAAAGCTTATGGGCAAGGTTAGTGTTTGAGCTGCCATAGAAATGGCAATGATTTTCCAAATTTCATTAACAAATGTGTTCTTAAATTGAACGAGTAAATTGAGGTAAGGGTAAAAGCCTAGAATGCCCGCAACAGCTGCAAAGCTTAATTGAAATCCTACATTGTAAATCATAAGGGGTTGTATACATAATAGCAAAAATCCAGCAGCACTTAAACTGTTAAATGGATTGCTACTTTTGCTTAATTGTTTACCTATTATTACAAAACTAAACATAACGCAAGCTCTTAGTATGGAAGGCGATAAGCCGCATAAAAGAGCATATAGCCATATACCTACAAATTGTAAAATGGCAACCCATAATTTGCCTTTTGGTAATTTGGCAATCGGACTCAATAACCAACTTAAAATCATAAATATTAAGCCTACATGCATGCCACTAACCGCTAAAACATGTAGGGTTCCTGTTTTGCTATAGGCTTCTGTGGTTTCATCATCAATATCTTTATCGTACCCATAAAGCAAGGCTTCTGCAATGGCAATTTCGTTTTTGCCTATCACATATTTTTCTAAAGAAATATGAATAAAATCTTGAATAGTATAGGTTTTACTTAAGATTTTATTGCCATGGTTTCTGGAGTATAATTGGGCGTTAGATTTTGTTAAAAAGCATTGGTAAAATATACCCTTATCCGACATGTATTTTTGGTAATCGAAACCTCCAGGGTTTCGGTTAGAAACTATTTCTTGAATACCTGATTTAATTAAAAATTGGTTGCCGTAGTTTAATGGAAACAAAGAGTCTGATTTACTATATAAAACCAATTTTCCCTTGCATAAAACCACCTCTCCATTAGTTGTGAATCCGCTAATAACAAAGGCTTCGGCTTTCCATCCCAATTTATTTTTCTGGGGCTTTTGTGTGGTTTGAACCAATAGCGCTGTATAATTGGCTCTATCAAAATGATTTTGCTGAAATCCTGATTTTTGTTGGTTCAAACAGAAAATACCTAAGGGGATAAACAGTATTAATTGGAAAATTCCGTTTTGTAGTACGTGATTTAACTTTTTGCTAAAAAAATGATTATATGCGTAAACAATAGTGCTTAATCCGCATATTACAAGGGCGTTAAGGTTTGAAAAGCCTTTATGGTCTGCTAAAATAATTCCTATTAAAAAGGAAAATAATATCCGAATAAAAGGAATCTGTTGCCAAAAGCTGGGCATAGTTTGGGTTAATTGAAAAATAAATTTGACTTAATTTAATGATTATGTAGCTTTGAAACAAAAACACTATGTACGATTTACTTTTATCTATCCACAATTTAGTTCGTTGGTTTTTCTTGGCAGCTGCATTATATGCCATTTTTAAAGCCGTTATGGGAATAAGTAGTCAGGGAACTTTTACCAAAAGCGATAAAACTGCAGGGGCATTATTAGTAGCCGATGCTCACACCATGCTTTTGTGAGGAATCATTTTGTTGTTTGTGAGTCCAAACGTGCAGGCTGCTGCACAAAACATGGGTGCAGCCATGAAAGATAAAGCATTACGATTCATTTTAATTGAGCATCCATTGACTATGATAATTGCGGTGGCTTTAATTCAAATTGGAAGAATTCGTTCTAAGAAGGCTTATGCCGATTTAGACAAACATAAGCGTAGTTTAACTTTTTATGGAATCGCCTTGGTGCTTGTTTTATCTAGAATTCCATGGAATGTTCCTTTTATTAGGTTTTAGTTAAAATTCACATGCGTTTAAATATCCAATGGATTCGAGATTTTTTTATTCTCTCAAAGGAAGAGCAGGATATTTATAACCATGAAATTGTGCTCATAAACACCCAACGTACATTAGTAATGTGTGTGGTTGGGATGATATTGACACTAGCTAATATTTTTTCCTTTGCTCAAAACATTGAATTTGAAACAGGCTTGAGATTGGTGTGGAGGCAAAATGTAATTGTAGTTCATGCTACTGTTTTTATAATTGCATTTGTCTGTTTTGTATACATACTCATTAAACGAAAGTTAAATGGAGGTTTTGTTATGCCAAGTAAAGTTGTAGTAAATGTAATTCAGCTTACCATTGTATTGGCTGGTATTTTGCTTGCTATTATCGATCAGATGCTGGGTATGGGTATTTATGCATTTTTATTGGTAATAATAGCTTTGGGGGTTGTTTATTATATCCGACCATTAAATTCATTATTGATTTATACATTAGCAATAACTTTGTTTTATTTTGGTATTGGTCTGGAACAAATAGATAGAGATGTTCTGCTAAATGCTAGAGTTAACGGAGTTAGTTTCGGATTAATTGGGTTAGGGCTAAGTTTTATTTTTTGGAGATTAATACTCAAACAAATCAAACTAACTACAGAAGTAAACAGGCAAAACGAAGAGTTAATAGAACAGCATTCAGAAAAGGATAGATTGTTTTCTATTTTGGCTCATGATTTAAAAGGGCCTATGGGAAGCTTTTTAAGCTTAACAGAGGTGATGGCGCAAGACTCTAATGAACATGATAAAGAAGAGCTAGTAGAAATGTCTAAAGCCTTAAATAGATCCTCTAAAAAGTTATATTCATTACTCGAAAATTTGTTAAGTTATTCGAGGGCAAAATTGCAAATTTTACAATTGAAGCCCGTTAAAATTGATTTACTTTATATGGGTAACGAATGTATCTCTCAGTACGAAGAGTTAGCAAAAAATAAAGGCATTATTCTCAACCTTGATATCCCTCAAAACGTAGAATTAGTTACGGATGCTTTTATGCTGCAAACCATCATGAGAAATTTAATTGCTAATGCCATTAAGTTTTGTAAAAATGGGGATACTATCAGCATAAAATCAACCTTCACCGATGCTAATTATATTTGTATTAGTGTAGAAGATACAGGTATAGGAATGTCTGAAGATATGTTGGGTTCATTATTTAAGGTAGGTGTTAAGGGAAGGTTGGGTACAAAAGGCGAATCTACAAGTGGCTTGGGATTGTTGCTTTGTCAGGAACTCATCCAAAAAATGAATGGAAGAATAGAAGTAACAAGTAAAGAAAATAAAGGTACTAACTTCTTTGTTTATTTGCCCAAATAGTACGTAAATTCAATGCATGAAGAATTTGCAAGTATTTATTAAGTATCTTCTTTGGGCTTGTTTTATAAGTGTTTTTATAGGAAGTTCGTCTGCATTATTTTTAACTTCTTTAGATTGGGTTATTACCTTCAGAGAGCATAACAACTACCTTTTATTTTTTCTGCCTCTGTCTGGCTTGTTAATTGTATTTATTTATGA
>JAKRSG010000061.1 GCA_022402405.1 Bacteroidia bacterium
ATAGCAGTAAATATATTGATTATGTGCTGGCTGCCAGGTACGATCAAATGGAACGTTGCTACAAAATGCCCATCTCAGAATTTACTAAACATGGTTTGGGTTGGGTAGTTAAAAACACCTTTATAGAATACAAAAGACCACTTTTATTAGGTGAAGAAATGTTGGTTCGAACCTATATAGATGAAATGTATAAAGACACTGTAAAAGTTAATTTCGAAATCCTAAAAACCTCTAATGGCAAATTATCTTGCTCGGGATATTTTAATTACACCATGATAAACCTTAATACTACCCGCGCCGAAATAATACCAGAATGGATTATTGAACGTTACAGCATTTAAAATTTTCATAACTTACGCACTTGAAAAAGTTAATACCATACCTATTTGTATTTTTTATTGTAGGCATATTTACCCAATCTTGCCGAAAAAACGACCTATTTACTAAGGACGCGGTATCGCTGCAGTTTTCAACCGATACAGTGTTTTTTGACACCATCTTTTCGAAATTAGGAAATAACCCAAACTCTCCAAGAAGCATTACCTTGCAAGTGAGAGTTACCAACCCCGCTTCTAATGCTGTTAAAACCAATATTAGTTTATTAGGCAATTTCTATGGTATATTTAAACTCAATGTTGATGGCAGAGCCGGAAATGTTTTTCAAGACATAGAAATACGAGGCAACGATAGCATTTACATTTTTGTACAAGCATACATAGACCCTGTGGGAAGCAATACTCCGTTTATTATTACCGACCAAATTCTGTTTGAAACCAATGGGAATAAACAAGATGTAGATTTGGTTGCGTGGACGCAAGATGCAGATTATTACCAAAACGAAGTATTAGATTGTAATACGGGCAATTTACTCTGGACCAACAATAGACCCATTGTTATATACGACTCTATTTTAATTCCGAAAGGCTGCACTTTAACCGTTGAAGCAGGAACCCAAATTCATAATTATAATCTCTCGTGCATATTGGTTCAGGGCACATTGATAGTAAATGGCACTACCGACAAACCCGTTGTTTTCCAAGGCAGCAGATTAGACGATGAATACAAAGAATTTCCCGGTCAGTGGATAGGCTTAAGATTTTTACCAGGAAGCAGCGGAAATGTTATTGAGGGTGCAATCATAAAAAATGCATATATTGGAATAGAAGTAGATTCTATGCCACAAACAGGCACCTATGGCTTGGTTCTAAAATCGAGCATCATAAGAAATATGAGTGCATGCGGACTATTAAACTACTCCTCTAAAGTGTATGCAGAAAATAATTTAGTGGCTAATACCGGACTCTACACGTTTATTGGAGAATTAGGCGGAACCTATAATTTGGTTCACAATACATTTACTTCTCAAAGTCAGATTAGCGGACGAAAAGACCCCGGATTTTACCTTAGCAACGCACCCGGAAGAGCCGCAAACGGAAGTATATTATATAGCTTTCCTTTGGTAATTAACCTTCAAAACAATATTATTCATGGGAGCTTAGACGACGAATTTTACATAAACGACGATCCAGGAGGAATTCCAATTAGCAATCCGGTTATTGAAAATTGTTTATTAAAAACTAAAAACAACAGCTTTAATACAAATGGAAATATTTTAAATCGCGACCCAAGATTTTTGAATGTTTCTAAACAAGATTACGACTTAGATGCTAGTTCACCCTGCAGAAACGCAGGCAAAAATATTGGCATTTTGTTCGATTTAAAAAACAGAAACCGTAATGTTTCTGCACCAAGCATAGGAGCTTACGAAGCTCAATAAATTTCCTTTTCCCCTTTTCTTAGAATTAATGATTGCATTTCACTAATAAAAAATTAGATTTGCATCGCTTTAGGTTGAATGAGCATATTGTTTGCTACATTCATTAAAAGGGAACTTAGGTGAAATTCCTAGACAGTACCCGCTGCTGTAAGCACCGAATGGAATACCATTCATTTCTTTTTCACTCATAAGCCACTGTTTATTTTAAATGGGAAGGCAGAAAAAGAAGGTGTAAGTCAGAAGACCTGCCAAAGCAAAATATCAACATAACTTTCGGGAAGAAAAGTATGGGTGAACCAAATTTTGCAAAGGCAATTTTTGCTTGTACCTATCTTTTTACCCAAAGTTTAATTTTAAAAAAAATTGAAAAAGAACTTAGGTTTTTGGGTATGTTTAGTTGTCTTAGGAATAGCCGTTGAAACGGCTGCATCTAATTATGCACCTATTTCTATCTCCAAAATAGACACCAATAAAGTTCTCCATACCGTTAAAATTTCGGGTACTCGTTACCCACAATTTTTTACAGGAAGCAAATTTTTATATTTAGATTCTTCTCAACTAAATGTATTTCAAAATCAATCTATAGCGGCAGTGTTGGCTGTTAAGAGTCCGATATTTATTAAGTCTTATGGTCCGGGTATGCTTGCCACACCCAGCTTTAGAGGCGGAAACGCCAACCACACAGCCATCATTTGGAATGGATTTAATATCCAAAATCCAATGGATGGTCAGGTAGATTTAAACCACATCCCAAGTTTCTTAATAGACAATATCGATATTCAATTTGGAAGTCAGTCTGTTTTATTTGGCTCAGGTAATATTGGAGGCACTATACATTTAAACAGTGGTGTAAATCAAAAGCCTGGGCAACATGTAAAACTATTGCTTGGAGTAGGTAGTTTTGGTTCTCGCACAGCAGGTATTAAATATGCTTTGGTTCGAACCAAATGGCAAATAGAGCAAAAAATATTCATAGAAAATGTCGAGAACAACTTTGCCTATAAACCCATAAATGCCTTGTATCCACAGGTAGGCACGACTGCAGATCCCAACACATTGCCTACTCAATATGCAGAAAATGCTCAACGAAAAAATGCGGTTTGGCTTCAAGAGTTTGTGTTCAGCCCAAAGCCAAAACACAAGATAAATGTGCGCACGTGGCTGCAAAATCATGAGCGAAACCTACCTCCAAATTTGCATGGTGCTAACCTAAATGCACAGCAAAAAAACCAATCGGGTAAGGCTTTGTTCGAATATAGTTTTAAAAATAAAGCTTAC
>JAKRSG010000062.1 GCA_022402405.1 Bacteroidia bacterium
CAAGAAAAAAGGTCGTACCGTTATGATGGCTGCTTGTGATGTGTATCGTCCTGCAGCTATTGAACAGTTAAAAGTATTGGGTCAGCAAATAGATGTGCCTGTATTTTTTGAAGAAGGCAATAACAACCCCGTAAAAATTGCCGAAAACGCACTTAAGGCAGCCAAAGAAGCCAACGCCAGCGTGCTTATTGTGGATACCGCCGGTCGTTTAAGTATCGACGAAGAAATGATGGCTGAAATAGGCAATATCAAAAAAGCCCTTAACCCAAAAGAAATTTTGTTTGTAGTAGACGCCATGACGGGTCAGGATGCCGTGAACACCGCCAAAGCCTTTAACGATGTGCTAGATTTTAGCGGAGTTATCCTTACCAAATTAGACGGTGATACCCGAGGTGGTGCGGCGCTTACCATTAAAACGGTAGTAAATAAGCCTATCAAGTTTATGGGTATGGGCGAGAAAATGGAAGCTCTCGATACCTTTCATCCAGATAGGATGGCCCAACGTATTTTGGGAATGGGAGATATAGTGAGTTTGGTAGAACGCGCCCAAGAAGTATTTAACGAAGAAGAAGCCGAGAAAATTCAGAAGAAGCTATTAAAAGACCAGTTTACCTTCGAAGATTTCTATAGCCAGATTCAGCAAATTAAGAAAATGGGTAACCTCAAAGACTTAATGGGTATGATTCCGGGAGTGGGTAAAGCCGTTAAAGATTTGGATATTAGCGACGATGCCTTTAAAGGCATCGAAGCCATTATAAACTCTATGACACCTGCCGAACGCAAAACTCCAGATATTATTAACGGCCAACGTAGAAAACGCATTGCCAACGGTAGCGGTACCGATATTCAACAAGTAAATCAACTCCTCAAACAATTTGATGAAATGCGCAAGATGATGAAAAGCATTGGCAAATTACAAGGCGCCGGCCGCAGCTTGAGAGGTTTGCCCTTTGGGAAGTAGTTTGTTATCAATTATTTAATTTGGTTGTTTTAATATTTTTGTTTTACATTTGATTTATAATCAAAATCATTATGAAAACAAATTCTTACCTTCCTACTTTTAGATCTTTATTTCAAAATTTAATTTTAATCTATTTTTTTAGCTTAATTAGCTTAAAAGCAAAATGTCAAGATTTTCAGTTTTTAATTGGAAATCCTGCTGTAACAGATACCAATACAAATTACACTTTACATGTAGGTAAAACGAGTTATTATTTTGACTCATTACATTCTACAGATACGAGTATTCATGGTTTTTTACCTGGAGAAAAGTCCTTTGAAAGGTATAAATACGTAATGCAAGATAGGATATATGCCAGCAATACCCAACTTGGAGGAGATGTTTTTACTGCCTCCAAAATGGGACATCAATTAATGCTTCAGAATATTCAACCTTGTGCTAATTCAGATTATCCCTGGTCGCTAATAGGGCCAATTTCAACGGGTGTATCGACTTTAGGTATTGTTATGGCGGTTGCCGTTCATCCAACTAACTCACAGATTATTTATGCAGGAACACAAGCATCTGGTTTATGGAGAACATCGAATGGAGGGGATTCTTGGAATAATGTAACAGATGTTTTAAATTTACCAGCGCTAGGAATTTCTTGGATTGAATTTGATCCAGAGAACTCAAATACTGTTTATTTTGCAACCGGGGCACATGGGCACTCAAGGATGATTGGTTATGGGGCTGGAATATTTAAAATTTCAAACAATGGAACGCCTACCAATATTATTGATTTTTCAAATCCTGCTATCAAATCTAAAGATTTTTTTGTGAGTAAATTTGTATTTCATCCTGATAATTCCAATGTAATGTTTGCCATCTCAACAAGTAACTTCTATAAATTAACAAAAAACACTTCTGATGTTTGGGAGATTACTTACGAGAAATCAGCTACCTCCCCATCAAATCAGTTGTTGTTTGGTCCAATTGGTTCCTATGGAAGTTATTTTATGGACTTGGAAGTTCAAAAAATTGAAAATGAATTACAAATTTATGTTTCAAGTTTTAGGCATCATACAGGTAGGCCAAGCGATAAATCTGGCTCCATTGAATTAACTTATACAGTTCAAAACAATACCTCGTATGTTTTTGCTATAAATGGGTTTGATTTACAATCAGGTTTACCTCGAACTTTAAATATTAGCATTACCTCATCTTCAAATGCATCAAAAGAAAGTATATTTAATCAAATTAGTAATGTTGTAAATGCAGATGCGGATTTTTCTGTAAAAGCAGAGGTTGTAATTGATTTGCCTGCTTCAATTAGTTACAACTTACTAAAGTCAAAAAGTGGGTTTCCAATATTTTCTATAACAGGGTCAATTGCATCGGTTAACTCCTCAGATGCATATGGCCCAATTGCAATTACTAGTAACGTAAATGGTTCCAATAATTGTGCTAAATGTGAACATGGAGAATATCAGACTATGATGGCAAAAGCTTGGCACATAAGCGAGCAAAATTTATCGCAATGGAATCCTATATTCTTAAATTTACCTTCGTACAATTTAAGTAGGTACATTTCCTTAGAGGTTTCTAAAAATGACCCAGGTGTATTGTATTGCATGGTAAATAAAACTACTTCGGCAGGTAATAGTTCTTATGCTCAAATTTATAAATCTACAAATAATGGACAAACTTTCAGTCTAATAAAAAATCTTCTTGTAGGTGTATACAACGTTGTACCTTCCGGAAATCATGATTTAATAGTTTCTGATATTGATAAGAATATTGCATTTGTAGGAGAAAATGTCCTCCATAGAAGCACAAACTTTCAAACAGGTGCTGATTTTACAGAAATATCATCTTATTTTCCATCAATATCAGAAAAAACTCATGCCGATATAAGAAGCATTGCAGAATTTCATGGTAATGGACAAAATGGGGTACATAAATTAATAATTGGTCATGATGGTGGTATTTCTTTATCAGATTTAGGTAATAATTCAAATTGGTATAATTCAATAACAAAAACTAATTGGGCTAATATCA
>JAKRSG010000063.1 GCA_022402405.1 Bacteroidia bacterium
TTGTGTTAAATGATAAAAAGGCTGAACACTCCAAGAATAATTTCTCTTTTCTTGTCGCACATTGTATTCTAACTGCCAACTTTTTTCTTTGTGTAAGTCGGGGTTACCTAAATAATCAAAAGCATCCATAGGAATAAACAAATAAAACCCATATCGCTCGTTGCTACTAGGGTTTCGTTCGGCATAACCCATGCTAATATTTTGTCTGAACCCACCTTTATGCTGCAGGCTATGAATCCATGCAAAGCTTTTTAGATGGTTTATTTTAGCTTGAAGGATATCATGGTTGAAACCCACCCAAGATTCTGCTCCAATACTTGGTTCAGCATAATGTTTTACATAATCTATACGACCATGAAAACGCATTTGGTAGTTTAAAGTAACATCGTAAGCATACTGAAAAGCCAAGCCAGCGTTCTGAAGAATGCTGTTAGGTAAGGTTTGCATAAACATGATTGGATCGGTATTATTGGGATACATGGTCATGTCTGCACGCATAAAATTCTGGTGTACATCTGCCCTTACTTTAAGTTGGTGACGATTTTTAGCTAATGAAATTTCGTTATAGGCACCAAATGTTCTGCTCCAGCTGGGCATATCCATATGCATAGGAACAAATTCTCTTTGTGTGTCATCCATTTCATGATAGATATCGTTGGCATACAATTTTAACTCATTACTTTTAATAATTCCTTTTCCGTCTGCATACAAATAGGAGATAGAGCCAATATGCGCATTAGCAAGGCCAACATCCATGGGCAATGCAGGGTATCCCATATTACGGCCCCAATCGCCCAAATAGCTGAATCTTACTTGATAATTACTATCTATTTGCACCTGATAAGAAACAGCCATATTTAATTTTTCATAAGCACTGTATCTTATTCTTCCGCTTGGTGCAAAATAGTCGCCAGCCTTTCTGTAAGTACCGCTTATTCTAAACGCATCTTTGGGCCCCGATTTTTCTACCGCAAAACTGGTTGCTATTCCATTGTTATTAGTAGAGTAGGATTGCACCACTTGGGCCAACCATTGTGTGTGACAAAGCGTATTAGGTGTTTTAAAAGAAAGGTTGATGTTTCCTCCAATTCCTCCACCAACAAAGTTTCCTGAGGCGCCATGTGCAGCAGAAATGTTTTGTAAGTTTATTGGTTCAACATAAATAGAAACGGGGTCCATTTTATCTGGACAAGCGCCGTAAATTCGCATGCCATCTATACTTAAAGTAATCTGGTTAGCACTATAATTTCTGAGAGTAGGTTCCATTCCGTAGGCACCTCTTCTTATCAAATTTACTCCTTCCATTCTAGCCAAAATTTCCTCGGTGGTAGTAAGTTTGGAACTTTGGTAAAAGCTCAACTGATCTTTTCCTGGCGAACTTTGGATAGTAAGTTCGTTTAATAAATGATTTTTGGTGGAGTCTGTTTGAGCCAAAAGCTTTACTGCTGGAAAAAGAATTCCCAGCAGTAAAGTATAAAATAAAACCTTTTTCATTAGAAGGTTATATCAAAGAAAATTTGGTCGGTTAAGAGTTTGCCGTTTTTAGATAATTTAAGTTGAATGCGCCATAAGCCTGTCATGGTAAAATTTAACTTACCAGTATAATGACCATTAGCTGTATGAGTAGGGTTTACATTATTAGGAGACCCATGACCCATAGTTGGCATGGTTGGAATCATTTCGATGGTATAATCTGTGATAGCAGGAAAATCCATCATGGTATTTCTTTTGTGGATGGTAAACTCGGCATCGTTCATGCCTACTTTTCCTTTAGATGGAAGCACAAAGCTTACAAATATTTTAGCGCTATCGTCTTCTACCATAACACTCGAAAACAATCTTTTTGGTGAGGCATCTTTTACTTCTACCTCTAATTCACCTTCACCCTCTAAGTCGTTTTTATGATTGTGGTATCCAATATGTAAATACCATTTGCCCATACCTGCAGTTGGCATTATAAATACAAGAGCGCTGCTATATAGATTGCTGGCAGGATCAATATCTTCATTTTCCTCTATCGGACAACTATGTTTCATCATACCCATATCCATCATAGCTCCAAAATGAAAATGACCATCTGTTAATCTGCTACCATCAACAGAATCGTACATGGCTACATAGATTTTATTGTAACCTGTAAATAAGGCTTGTTCAGAATATACAATAGCCTTGGCTTTTGCCCCTAAAACGTAGGTTTCGCCAATTTTTACCATTCCAGCTGGTGTTATTGGAGTTTGATTGTTAGGTGTTTCGTTAGAAGGTTTAGACTCTTCTTTTTTACAGGCAACCGCGCCCATTATTACGCCCATTATTAGGGCTAATTTTAAAATTGTTTTCATGAAAATATGTGTTAAATTAAATGGAATAAAAACCTTGCAAAAAATGGATAGAATATGTTTCTAGCATGATTTTGTAGTAGGTGGTTTTATTAATTCTAACACATGAGGATGAAGAAGGTCTGTGAAATATCTATGGAAAGATAATTTTTTATTTACAGGGAAAATAGGTTCAACCAACATTTGCTTAAAACAAAAAACTAAGGCTATTTCTGTAATTTCTTTTTTGTTGTTGGTTGGTAAGTTGTTTTCAGGTGCCGGATCTTCTACCTTTTCTAGCTGTTCATTTAATACACAACAACCTTTACAATCCTGGCGCTTTTCGTTTTCTTTATTAATACAAAGCTCCGCAGCAATCGCATCTTGGTTAGCCTTGAACCAAATGTACAAAGCACTTTTGCTCAAGACAGGTAGCAAGATTAATAAGGTTAACAATATGCTTAGGAAGCGTTTCACAATGCGAAGTTAATTAATTGGTTTTTATTTTTTACATGATTTTAATTAGTAATCTTTTTTTAAGAATTTTTTTACTGCAAAACTTAAAGGGAATCCAATCCAAAGTAAGAGTACAATATATATTATGGTTGAACCTAAACTTGATCCAATAAATTTCTCCATTATGGCACCTGTTAATCCCATAAGTGCTGAAATGTCTATCTTAAAAATAAATAATATTCTGCATAAATCGATTGGGTTAAATAAGCTTAATGTAATGCCATATTTTTCTATTGGATATTCGCTCATAGTCTGAATTAACATCAAAATTATGCCATCATAAATGGCTAAGAAATAAATACCAAGCAAAATACTAGTACCAATTCCTTTTACTTTTTCATCTATCGAAAAGGCAATCCAATTGCTAATTGCAGAGAATATGAGTGTTAGAAATGTGCTATTCACCATAATTGAAAACAAAAATGAGCCATCCGAAAACAATACTAATGCCAAGCCAATAGCACTTAACTGAACTAACAATAAGGCGAATACATTAGATAAAAACTGACTAAAAAAAATATATTTTCTTTGAATTGGTTGGGTTAATAAGAGTCGGATAAAGTCTGTTGATTGGTAGATGTGACTTACAGTATAAATCATCACCACTATAGGAATAAGAATAAGTAAGGTATTATGAATTCCAATTATGGCTTTGTCTTGATCGTTTCCAAGTGTGAATAATCCAACACAAATCACAAAAAGCAATACACCATAAACCAGCATGAACTTACTTTTAAGTATATTTAGGGTAAGATATTTTGTTATTTTTATCATGATTTGATTTCTTTTTCAAGCATAATTTCGGCAATTGTTTTACCTAATTTCTGCTGACCATTTTTCTCTTTTAGGTCGTTTATAGTTTCAAAGAATAATACTTTTCCTTCCTGTAAAAACAATACATGAGAAGCAATTTCATCTAAATCGTTTAAGATATGAGAGGTTATAAGAATGGTTTTATTCTCTCTTTCTTGTGTAATTTTATCCTTTAATATTTCAGAAGCTACGGGGTCTAAACCAGCAGTTGGTTCATCCAGAATAAGTATTTCTGGGTTAAACATAAATGCTAGAGCTGCGCTTACTTTTTGTATGGTTCCGCCACTTAGCTGACCTAAATTTTGATGTTCTATTTTTTTTAAGGCAAATTGTTCGAAGAGTTGTTCATCGAGATTTTTAACGTCTCTAATTTCTTTCATCATTTCGAAAAGCTGGGCTAATTTCATGTTCTCTGGGTACCTTCCCATTTGAGCCATGTATCCAATTTTGTTGCGGTATTCCGGACCTGCTTGAATAGATTTGCCTTCAATTAATATATCGCCTGTTTGAAACTCTGTTAATCCTAAAATGCACTTGATTAAAGTGGTTTTGCCAGTGCCATTTTGCCCAATAAGTCCGGCAATCATGCCCTTTTTAAGCTCCACATTTATGCCTTGCAATACGGAGTGTTTGCCGTATTTTTTATGTAAGTTTTGAACGCTTATCATTAAATTTTTCTCATTAAAGGGTAGTCGTCTTTTAAGTTTTCTGGTGTTAAAGATGGTAATATTTTTTCTAATACATTCAGTAAGTCTGCCAAGAAACTTTGTAATAAAATAATAGTGCTTGGATATTCTTCTATTATTCCTGTTAACATATTCATGGGTCTGTAACTTAAATCGCCCATGCCATCTTTATTTAAATCGTAGCCTTGATATTTGTCCCAATAATTATGTTTTAAGGTGTTTAACACTGTAAAACCATTGGTTGCATAATCAAAGGTGTTGGTCATAAAATTGTTGAACCTAAAATTATTATCGTCGCAGCTGGCTTGCATGCGAAGGGCATAACCATTGTTCGAAAAATGATTGTTTATAAAGTCTGCTCTACTGCACCCATCCATAAAAATGCCAACTGTATTTTTATCAAAATTATTCTTGTAAAGCTTGCTATCACGAATGTCCTTCAGTAATATTCCATACGAAGAACTACCCCAGTTTTTATCAAATTTATTCTTTACCATCATAATAAATTGGCTATACATAACGGCCACTCCAGCGCCATTAGCCGCAAAGGTGTTATTGTAGTATGTATCCGAATCAGAAAACATAAAATGCAAACCGTATCTAAGATTGCCTTCACTATGATTGTTGGCTATGATAGAGTGCTTTACAAATTCAAAATAAATACCATCTCTTTGTTTTTTAATATTATTGCTAAATATAAAGTTATGTGCAGATTTCCAACAATGAACGCCGTTTCCAACATGGTTTTGCTCTCTGTTTGGTCCGGTAATTTGGTTGTTTTGAACCAAACAATAAAAAGAATTAGATAAATAAATCCCAAAGAAATTATTTTCCAGCACATTATTTAAAATTCGCGCAAAACTCTTTTCGTAAACCTTTATTGCTGCAATATCTTCTAAGTCGGAGAATCCTGAATTTATGAGTTTAAATCCGTTTATGGTAACACAGTCAGAAAGAATTGAAATTATCTCATGTTTTAGTTCTCCATCCAAAATGGGAAGGTTTTCGCCGATGAGAGTAAGTGGTATCTTAATATTAATATTTGCCTCTTTGTAGTGCCCAGCTTTTACCAAAATAGTATCGAATGCATTGGCCTTGTTAATGGTTTCTTGTATTGGTGTCTGACCTGACATAGGTTCAACCAGCCATTTTTTACCATAAACAGATGGTACGAGGAATATTATAAATAAAAATAGAATAAACTTATTCATGAACAATTTCTTCTGATTTGCCACTTTCTTTTAAGCCAGGAAATAAGATAGGAATATTTTCTTTATTCCTAAAAAATGCCAAGCCGCTGCCCATCGGGCTTTTAATGTTTTCATTTTGCACATAAAAGGTTTGGTTCGAACCAATTAATTTTCCTGGGTTATCTACTGCCACCACAAAGTTGGATTGTATACTTGGATTATTTTCTTTAACATACAGTTCATAGCAATGGTAATCGTCGAATTTAAATGTTTTGCCTTTTTGAGTTAGAATAGCCATTCCAAATTTGGTGTCCATGATTTTCATTTTGCAATAATCGCAATCATCTTTTCCAAAATTAATTTCTGAAACAGAAGATGAGCAAGAACTCAAAAAGCCAATAAGTAGGAGAGAGGCAACGGCATTTACTTTAGATAGTTTTCTTTTTTTTATCCATTCAAAAGCCCAGGCAGAAAGGGCGATGATCCCTACCAAAACGATAAGCCAGCCTCCTATAGCTGGAAGAGAAAGTGCCCTAAAGTTTAGTAAATCTTTATATCCTAAAACAGGAGGTTGATATGACATTCCTGGAACATTTATAGGTGCGGTTGGGTCTAGATTATGACCATAGTCGTAGCCCCAACGGTAAAAATCAGCGAGGGCTATAATGCCTCCTAAAATACAAAGTATTGAAAAGGCTTTTAATAAGTTGTAATTGCCAATAGCGGCAACAATAACCCCAAGTATAATAAAGGTTATCAGAACATATTTTAAAAAAGTGAATTCTGGAAACATCTCGGGTTTAATATGTCGCATCCCAATATAGTGGTTTAACCCATTTATAATATCTACATCACCTTTTACATCGTTATACCAAATGGTGATAGATAATCCTTCTGGATATTGTGGGGCGTATAGAAATATCTCCCATAGAGGTAGATATAAAGATGCAATTACAGCAAGACTCGATATTCCTAAGGCTATTCTGAAATACAAATTAAATTTCATGTTATTAGTTTAAAACCAACAGCCTTAAGAAGGCTGTTGGTTGGTTTTTTATTGGGGTTTTATTCGAGTGAGTGAACTAATGAATTAGTTTATGAATGTTTCTAGGCATTTAAATTATTTAGCAGGTGCTGGTGCAACTTTTCCGGTAGAGAAGCTTAATGGAACATTAGAACCTGCTGGCGAAACTCTAACGTATCCTTGCATTTCTTGATGCAAAGCTGAACAGAAGTCGGTACAATACATTGGGAAAACACCTACGCGGTCTGGCGACCATTTTAACGTAGCTGTTTCGCCTGGCATAATTAATAATTCTGCATTGTTAGCACCTTTTACAGCAAATCCATGTGGTACATCCCAATCTTGCTCTAAGTTTGTTACGTGGAAGTAAACTACATCTCCCATTTTAACACCTTCAATATTATCTGGTGTAAAGTGTGAACGGATAGAGGTCATCCAAACATGTACTTCGTTTCCTTTTCTTTCTACCTTGGCTTGAGCTTCTCCTTTAGCAGCATATGGATGTTTGTTCTCTTCTATTTTGAAGATTTTAACACTGTTTTTAGCTACTAAATCTGCTGGAATAGCTTCTGCATAGTGAGGTTCGCCAGTAGTTGGGAAGTCTAATAATAACTTCATTTTTTCACCTTCAATGCTGTAAAGTTGTGCCGACTGAGTAAGTTCTGGTCCGGTAGGTAAATAACGATCTTTGGTGATTTTGTTATAAGCAATCACATATTTTCCCCAAGGCTTTGTTGTTGGTCCGCCCGGTACGCTTAAGTGACCAATAGAATAATAAGTAGGAACACGGTCAACTACTTCTAATTTTTCTACGTTCCATTTTACGATTTCAGAGGAAACGAAGAATGAAGTATAAGCAAAACCATTGGCATCAAACTCCGTATGCAAAGGTCCAAGGCCTGGTTTTTTAACTTCGCCATGTAATACGGCATCGTATTTTAACACTGGAATACCTTGGTAATCGCCTTCAAAAGTTTTAGCTTCGATAGCTTTAGTAATTTTATCAAAAGAGAATACAGGGATAACAGCGGCTAATTTACCTGAAGCTACAATGTATTTTCCGCTTGGGTCAACATCGCAGCCATGTGGTGATTTAGGGCATGGCATAAAGTATACTAAACCTTCGTATTCTTTAGGATCTAACATGATAGATTCTGTTAAGATTTCGCTTTTTGCAGAATGTGTTTCATCGCTATAAGTGTTGTGTGCATAACGAACTTTTTTCTTAGTTCCTTTACCTTGTTTAACAAGCTCTTCACATTTTTTCCAGTTTACAGCCATAACAAAGTCTTTATCTTTTTGTGAAGCGTTTACTTCTAATAAAGTATTAGCTTGCTCAGAGTTATAACAAGAGAAAAATACCCAGTCGCCAGAAGCTTTTTTACCAGCACGAGCTAAGTCGAAGTTCATACCTGGTAATATAATTTGGAAACTTAAGCTCATGTTACCAGATTTTGGGTCAATACCAATAAAGCTAACCGTACCTTTAAAGTTTTCTTTGTAGGTGTCTATAGATACATCTGGATTGCTGGCAGCGTCGTCCATAGGGTAACTAAAACGAGTACCAGCCACAACGTATTCAGAGTTTTGAGTAATGAATGGAGAGCTATGGTTACCGCTCGAATTAGGTATCTCAATAATGTCTACAGTGCGGAATGTTTTTAAGTCGATACGAGCAATACGTGGAGTATTGTTAGCATTAATAAAAGCCCATCTTCCATCATGAGCTCCCTCCGAAACAGATAGAGCAGGGTGATGCGAATCATCCCAAGGCACAAATCCATGTGAAGTATTTAACATAGGTTTGGTTTCTTCGCTATATCCATAACCAGAGGTTGGGTCAACTGAAAATACTGGAATAATTCTGAATAATCTGCCAGAAGGTATTCCGTATACCGACATCTGTCCGCTGAAACCACCCGATACGAAGTTGTAAAACTCATCGTATTTTCCAGGCTCTACGTATACTTTAGAAGCTGCATCTTTGTTTGAACCGGATTTTGCACCTTTGTCTTTGCAAGCACCAAACATAGTTACTACCATAATTAGCGCTACGGTAATAATCTGAATTGATTTTGTTCTCATATATTTTTAAATTGGGTTTTACTTAATTATTTTAATCCATCATTCATGCGCAAAAACTCTAACACGTTTCTAGCATCATCATCCGAAAGGTTTTGATTTGGCATACGAACCAAACACTCTTCCAACATCGCTATTGCTGCTGGATCTTTGTCTAACATCTCTGCAGCATTTGTAATAAAGTTCATAATCCACTCTGGCTTTCTTCTTTCGGTAACACCTTTGAAGCCGGGACCAACTAAACGTTCTTCTGTAAGTCTATGACAAGATCCACACTTCATATCGTAAATTCCTTTACCTCCATCGGCAAAGGCTTTGTTTAATGTTGGATCTAATTTAATGTCAGTAAATTTTCCTATTCCCTTGTCACTAGTTTCTTCTGCACTTGCCTCTTGGGTTTGGTCTGAACCAACTTCTTTGCTCGCCGATGCATTTGCGTTCGAGCTGTTGTTTTCTCCACCGCATGATGCCATCAGAAATATGGCTAAAATGGCGGTTACAGATAAGCTTATTTTTTTCATGTTTTGTTAGTTTTAATTCGGATGTAAAGGTCCGTATTTCACTTCTAATAGTTCTATGACCGATGTCAATAACTGAACTGATATTTGTCATAAATAAGGATGTTAATGTCCGTTATTAAGAAAAAAACAAAAAAAACCTCCTCTGTGCAGAGAAGGTTTTGTGTTGAGTGATTTGTGAGTAATTGTTAATGTTTCTTGTAACTGTATTTGTACTGATTTTTTCAGGAGCAAGTAAGCACAATAATAAATGCATGACAATACCTAATTTTAGGTATTTTTAAGAATAAATTTAGAATTAAAAAGGAAATTGATTGGTTTTGGGAAGGGTAGATGTGGCAATAAATATTTTTAGGAGGAAATCCTATTGTACTGAAGAGTGAATATTGCCTGAATTTTTGTCTTTAAAATAGCCATATAGTTTTTGAAAAATGATAAAAGTCCCCAAGCAAAAACCTTTGCCTGGGGAAATTTTACCACAAACTACACTCTATTTTTTGATTGTTTAACTGAGTTTAAATGCTCTGCAAATTTGCATATAAATGCTCCTAAGAATATACTCAGGGCAACAAATAAATGTCGGTGCAAATCTTCATTTGAACATACGGCTAAATAGATGCATATAATCATAAAGATTAAAGTAGATGCAAATTTTATAATTAACGATATGTTGTTTTTTGATATCAAGGTATGTGTTGTTTAAAGTAACAAAAGGTATTATTGTCCTTGACCTAATGAGTATGCAGACTTTCCATCAAACTCATAAAGGTTTTCGGTTTTAATTACATCAATTTCTTCATTTAAAGCTTGATTTAACAACTTTATAATATTTGATTTAAAGAAGTCTTGTCCTGCTTCTGCTTTAAACCTACAACGCCAATGATCTGTGCAGAATGTTTCTTTAAACCCTTCTGGCCACACTTTGATACCTCTATTGGTAATCATATTTAGTTTTACGCCATTATCTTCTAACTTCTTTACTTTCTCTGCTAAAACATTAGGGTCAAATTGATTCCAATGAACAAACAAATCTACACCCACTAATTTTTTGTTTGCGGCAGGTTTGCGTTGATATTTTGGTAATATTAATTCAGAGTTATTTGCATACGAAACAGGTTTGAGTATGTTTGGTTTCTGACCTAAATTACTAATTACGGCTTGAGCAAATTCTTTAGTTCCTACCTTTTGTTTGCTGGTACCTTCTTTATAAATATCATAGGTATGTATTCCGTCTTCTAAGGTTTTTAACCAAGCATTCTGAACTTTTTCGGCAATGTTGGTCTGACCAATATGATTAAGCATCATAATAGCACCTTGTAATAATCCAGATGGATTTGCCACATTTTGGCCTGCTCTTCTTGGGGCAGAACCGTGTATGGCCTCAAACATAGAGCACTCTTCACCAATATTTGCAGAGCCAGCTAAACCAACTGAGCCTGTAATTTGTGCAGCAATATCACTTAAAACGTCGCCATATAAATTCGGCATTACAATTACATCAAACGCCTCTGGTGTATCGGCCATTTTTGCAGCACCAATATCTATAATCCAATGTTCGTTTTCAATTTCTGGATATTCTTTGGCAATCTCATCAAACACTTGATGGAATAATCCATCTGTTTGTTTCATGATATTATCTTTGGTGAAACAGGTTACCTTTTTACGGTTTTGTTGCTTGGCATATTCAAACGCATAACGAACTATCTTTTCGCAACCTGGTCTGCTTATTAATTTTAAACATTGTACAACCTCGTCTGTTTGTTGATGCTCTATACCTGCATATAAATCTTCTTCATTCTCCCTTACAATTACAATATCCATTACCGGATGTTTGGTGCTTACAAATGGATGTAAGCTCATACACGGACGAACATTAGAATATAATCCTAAGAATTTTCTAGTTGTTACATTTAAGCTTTTATATCCACCACCTTGAGGTGTGGTGATTGGTGCTTTAAGAAAGATTTTATTTTTACGAATGGTTTCCCAAGATTCGGCAGCAATTCCTGAGGTATTTCCTGCAAGGTATACTTTTTCTCCTACCTCAATTTCATCAATCTCAATCTGCGCTCCCGCAGCCAAAATTATTTCTAAGGTAGCGTCCATAATTTCTGGACCAATACCGTCGCCTTTTGCAACCGTTATTCTTTTCATATTTGCTTTAAATTTTGGCAAATCTGAAAATTTAAATCTAATTTATTTTATTTATATTCGTAATAGCCGTAATATGAAAAATATATAAACTTTTGTTTAACAATTGATTTTTAGGTTTTTAGCTTAAATGAGATATTGCATTTGTTTCCGATGGATATTATTTACTTTTTAAGGATACTTTCATATAGATTAATCCAATCCTTTACACTCATTTTCGACATCAGTTCTCCAATCAGCTCAAAAGGAATATTCTCTGGTTTTTTGAACCGAATACAACTTTTGCCCATATCTAATTTTTGTTTGCTGTGTTTTGGGTATTCTGCCACAAACCATTCTAATAATTTGGGGTCAGAATAAATTCCCATATGGTATAAGTTTATGGTATTCTTTTGAGAGGCAATCCCAGCAAATGGGAGAGGTTCTGAGGGTTTGCAATGGTACCCATTTGGATATATACTATGCGGAACCACATAGCCCAAACCACCATAACTCATGCCTGCTTCAAATCCTTTTGGCAGGTTCTTTATGATGGTTTCATGTAATTTCCTAAAAGCCGCCGAACGCTCCTCCGGAATGTTATTTAATATTTCTTCTACCGTTGTCCCTGGTGCTTTCATGAGTATTGGTCGTTAGTCGTTTGTCTTTAGTCGTTAGTGAAAAAAAATAATTCGTTCCCGCGGTGGCGGGATTTCGCAATCGCTCAAACTTCATAATTCATACTTCATAATTCATACTTCATAATTCATACTTCATAATTCTAAACCGGAGCTTTCTCCGTCTCAGAAGTTCCCCAATTAGCTAATTCCGTTTCGCTCCATAACTCTGGGAAATAAATGCGTCTTTGGAAAGCTGGATGTAAATATTTTTCCCAATGACTGCCACCTGTAGCAGTTTTGGTTTCACCTTTCGATTTCAAATAGGTTCTGGCCGTTTCTAAATGTACCATAGGCCAATCAATATTGTATTTTTTATCAAATGCGCGCAAGGCTTCAATTAGGGCTGTCTGACCCTTTTCGTCTAATTGGGGTAACATCGTTTTGTATTTGTTATTCAAATTATGGGTCTTCATAGTGTTGGCTGTTTGAACAAATAATGGCAGGTATTTTTGTTCAAAATCACTTAGTGTTTTATTCTTTTTATTGGTCTCTCTATTAAAACCAGCTTCTTGCCAATATAATAAAGAAAATTTCTCTTCGATAGCGGTTTCTGGAGTTAAACGATTTCTTAAATAAGCAGGAATCAACAAATCTACATCGGTACACATAAGTTCTATAAACCTAAATTGAGCCGATTGAAATCCGCTAGCAGGAGATAGGCTCAGCCTAAATTGATTGTAATCTTCATAGCTCATCCCTTGATTCATAATGCTAAATGAACTGCATAGTAAATCGGTGTATCGAACCATACGATATAGTTTCTCTACAAATAAATTAGGCTCCATATCGCTTAAACACAATTGATCTAGCTCATGACGAATAAGCTTCAATACCAATTCTGTTATTTGATGATACACAATAAAGATGGTTTCATCTTTAAAATCTGTGCGTGGATTTTGCAAGGTAAGCAATGTATCTACCTGCACATACTCCCAATAATTAATGGCTCTGTTGTGCTTTAAGCCTCTTAAATAATTCTCCGGATCTTGCCCGTTTGCTATTAATTTATCTTTTATCTCTTGTAAAATATTCTCCATGTTTACTGGGTGCGTTTATGAAATTACGATTTCAAATATCAAATTTATTTTTTATTTGTTTGAACCTATTTATTATTCAATACAAAAACATTGTCTTTCAGTTGCTCAGAAAGCTCATGTATCATAGTGTTTTCTAGCATTTTCTTTAAATCTGTGCGCACGTTTAAAAAATGATAATGAAGCGGACATGGATTTTTGGCGTTGCACTGTTTTAGACCCAAACCGCATGCCGTAAAAATTGAATCGCCATCTACCACCTTAACAATATCAATTAATCTTACTTTGCTTTCAGGTTTTATAAAAAAACCACCACCCGGACCTTTAGATGATTGAATTAGGTCTGCATGAACTAATTTCTGAAGGAGTTTAGCAATGTATTGAGCAGGCACATCTGCCTTTTCTGAGATTTCATGTAAGTTAGATTTATGCCCATCCTGGGTGTTTTGGCAGATAATAATTACTGCTCTTATAGCGTATTCACAAGATTTTGAAAACATAACTTTGATATATAAAAGTTCGCAAAATAAGGTTTAATTCTGTTTCTAAAAACAGATATAAGTATCTTTTTTATCTGATATTTGTCATTTTCGGATGTTAATATCCGAAATATGTTTGTTCCAACAATTTAATACAACTATGAAGAAATTATTTTTAAGTGCATTGGCCTTGGTAGGTTTGTTTTACCTAAGTTCTTGTGGAAACTCTGAAGCCACTAGTAGCGAAAATTCTGCTGAAACAGAAGCATCATCAGGCGGCGGACAAGCTTCGGTTCAAGACGATTTATCTGAAAAAGATATTGTAAAAGTAGCGGTTGGTTCAGCCGACCACTCAACATTGGTAACTGCAGTGAAAGCTGCTGATTTGGTAAATGTATTATCAAATGCTGGTCCGTTTACCGTTTTTGCTCCAGTTAACAAAGCCTTTGATGAGTTGCCAGCAGGTGCAGTGGAAGATTTATTAAAACCAGAAAAAAAAGAGGCTTTACAAGATGTTTTACAATATCATGTGGCTGTTGCGGTTTATCAACCAAGCATGTTTACCGATGGTCAGAAAATTGAAATGGTGAACGGAGGTTATGCCACCATTAGCATCAAAGATGGCAAAACGTTTATCAACGATGCAGAGCTTTTAGGAAATGTTAAAGCTTCTAATGGTATCGTTTATGTGTTAGACAAAGTTTTGTTACCTCAATAGGTTCTATTTTTTTACTTGGTTTGCTTTAAAAGACTCATTTGTAGACAACAAATGGGTCTTTTTATTTTATATAATCCCAATCACTAAGTGCTTTTAGAAAGGCAATTAATTGCTGCTTTTGTATGGGTGTTAAATTCAATTTTCTAGTTCCATTTCTTTTGTTTAATAGTGGATCTACATGTTTATCGTCGGATACACCTTCGTTGTAATGATCTATTACTTGCTCCAAGTTGCTAAACCTCCCATCGTGCATGTATGGAGCCGTAAATTCAATGTTTCTAAGTGTTGGACTTAAGAACTTACCCATGTCTTCTTGCCTTTGTGTTAGGTTAAACAGGCCTTTATCGGAGCCGTTGTAGCTTATATTTAAACCAGTATTGTGAAATTCTTGATCGCTAAACAATGGATCAGAATGACAATGAAAGCAATCGCCTTTCTCCGAGAAAAAAATTACATAGCCTTCATGTTCCATTTGGTTTAGGCTCAATTCTCTTCTTTTAAATTTATCGAATTTAGAGTTAGCGCTAATCATGGTTCTTATATGCTGAGCCAAAGCCATGGCTATGGTTTTTTTGAGTTGGTGGTAAGGAACTTCTTCTATTTTATTAATACCAAACGCTTTCTTAAAAAGACTTGGATATACCGAATGCTCCGATAGTTTTTTATAAAGTTCATCGGGTTTTGTATTAAAAAATTCAGGCTCAAAATCGCCCATAGCCAAGGTGTCTAAATTGTGCTCTGATCCTGTCCAATTAAACTTATTTCTAAAGGCTAAATTAACATGCGGTGGCACACTAATTTTAGTTCCCGACCAAGAATTAAAAATGGGTAAAGAAAAGGAATTTTCTTTAAGATGACAGCTGCTACACGACCTTCCATTGCTAGATAAAATAGGGTCTGAATAGAGCATTTTACCTAATTGAATACCTTCTATTGTAAGTGGGTTTTCTTTGGATAAATAGGATTTTGGGAACCCCGTTGGAATGGCTAATGAATAGGGGGTAGGTTCATTATTTTCTGGATTTACCGTCGTTTCTTCCTGGCAAGATATGCTTAACAAAAGCATTCCTACACATGCCATTAGTTTAGTTTTGTATAAGGAAGGTGTCATAGCCATTATTTTTTAAGTGTTGCATTAATGCTGGTATCGCCATAGTGTAATTGCCATCTACGTTAAAGTTGTAGGTGTGTGGATTTTGAAACCATTCATTCACATTCATTATACAGTTAAGTATAGCTGGCTTTTCTTTTTGAATATGAATGTTTATGTTAAGTTTCCTGTGTTTAATAAGCATTTCATTGGTTCCAACATGCATGGTATAACCAAGGTTAACGCCTGCTGTGTCCAAATATCTGCCTTCTAATTTTAAAAAATGATAGCCTCCGCCAATTACATCAGGCCATTGCATATTTATATTTTCAGTGGTATTTTCTAAACTGTTGCTGATATTTTTGTCAGCAGCAATTCCTATCAAAAATTCTATGGCCGTATAATCTCCTTCCACTACGTGCTGAACCAACAACTTATTCTCCTTATTCCTAGCATTAATATAATATGTAGCATCGCTATGCAGGAAAGTGCTATCTTCTTTGTATAGTTTTATTCCTGAAATATAATATTCTAGTCTGCTCACGCTGTAGGGAGATTCCGATGAATTCTGATATAAAATGCTATCAAATTCGAGTAAAATTCCATTTACTTCATGTGATATTTCAATTGTTAAACTTGTATTTGGAAGTTCTACTTGGTTTATTAATTCTTTTTTACATGAACCTAAACCTATTGAAATTAATATAAAATTTAGTATAGCTATGGTTGATATGTTTTTCATTTTAGAACAAAGATAAATCTGCTTTGAAAATGCTATACTGACGACAGTCAGGGTTTATAAGATTGTACCTTGTTAATTTTGTGAACCTTTATTTTAATATGAAAACAAACGATTTATATTCTCAGATTAATAAGATTAAAAAGGAGAAGGATGTTGTTATTCTCTCTCATTATTACATGAGCAACGACTTGCAAGTAGAAACTAAAGATGGCGGTTTTGTAGATTTTGTTGGTGATAGCCTTGGCTTGAGCATTCAGGCTTCTCAAACTAAAGCCAATAATATTCTGTTTTGTGGAGTACGATTTATGGCAGAAACAGCATTGTTGGTAAATGAAACTAAGCAAGTATTTATGCCTGACCCAAGCGCTGGTTGCTCCTTAGCGTCGTCTATAAATGCAAAAGATGTTATAGAGCTTCGCAAAAAATATCCTGGTGTTCCGGTGATGGGTTATATAAATACCTATGCAGAAACTAAAACTCAATTAGATGTTTGTTGTACTTCTAGAAATGCCATTAAAATTGCTGCTTCACTTCCATCAGATAAAATAATCTTTGTGCCCGATTTATATATGGGTCAAAATCTTCAAATGCGAGTTCAAAAAGAATTAGGTAAAGAGCTAATTTTATGGAATGGTGCCTGCGAAGTTCATGAGGCTTTTGCCTCTCATAATTCTGGCATGAAAAGAGCTATTGATGCCGAATTCCTGTTTCATTGGGAGGTTCCTAAAACTCTAACTTCTATATTGGATGATGGTGCAAAAGGAATGATTGGTGGTACCACAGATATTTTGAGCTATGTGAAAAAGAGTCCGAAAAAGAAGTTTTATTTAGCCTCCGAATGCGATTTGGGAGTGGCACTTAAAAAGGAAAATCAAGACAAGGAGTTTATCACTCCTTGCATACATTGTGCTTACATGAAACAAAATAACATGGTTAAATTATTAGCAGCTTTAAAAGCCATTGGTTCAGACCAACAGCAAAAATACCAGGTAACCATTGATAAAAAAACCATGCAAAAGGCCAAAATGCCTGTACTTAGGATGTTGGAGTTAAGCGAGTAAAAGGGTTAATAGTGAATAAACAAAAAATTATTTGTGTGGGTGCTGGATTGGCGGCTATAAATTTTATAAGACATTTGCCTAAAGAGATTGAGCTTGTTTGGGTATTAAATGAAGGGTATCAAAAAAGTAACAGCTATTTAGCCAAAGGTGGCGTAGCTGTGAGCTTTCCGGGTGATGTGGAATCGCATATAGAGGATACCTTGGTAGCAGGTGCATCTGCCTGTGATGAGCAGTTGGTGCGTGAGGTTATTGGTGCTTCGGAGCAGGTTTTTACTTCCATGAAAAAAAGTGGTATCCTATTCGATGAGGAAGCCTTGCAAGAGGGTGGACACTCGCAAGCGCGTATTCAGCATGTTTCGGATCAAACCGGAAAATTTGTAATAGAACATTTATGGCAAGAAGTGCTCAAAAGAAGAAATACGCGTTTGTTATTTAACTATTGTGCCAGTGATATATTATGCGAAAATAATGCCTTTAAAGGATTGCAATTGTCGCATCGAATAACGGGAGAACAAATGCTTGTTTATGGCTCTGCATTGGTTTTGGCAACGGGCGGTGTTGGGAATTTATATAGCATGAATACAAATGCCATCACGGTTAATGGAAGTGCTCTTGGCATGGCTATTCGTGCCGGATTGAAAACAAAGAATTTGGAGTTTGTTCAGTTCCATCCCACTAAATTATACTCCCCATATAATAGCTCTCAGGTATTAGTAACAGAGGCTTTTAGAGGAGCTGGAGCGGTTTTAGTAAGCGAATCTGGATATGCATTTATGGATGATATACATCCATTAGCAAGTTTGGCTCCCAGAGATATTGTGGCTTTAGGGATGTTTAATCAGATGAAGAAGGATGGAGTTTTGCATGTGTATTTGGATTATTCTGCTCTTTCAGATGATGAGTTTCAGACGAAGTTTCCGTATTTGTTCCAACAAGCAAGAAGGAGTACTTGGCATAAAAATAAGCGCATGCCGGTTGCTCCTGCAGCCCATTATTTATGCGGTGGCTTAAAAGTGAATGCTAATTGTAAAACCTCTATGTTGGGTGTTTATGCTATTGGCGAAGTGGCCTGCACTGGTTTACATGGTGCCAATAGATTAGCTAGTAATTCGCTCTTAGAATTGTTTTATTTCTCTGAAAAGCTTGCCAAAAATATAAGTGACGATATTCAGGTTATAGAGGAAAAGGATACTATTTTAGAGAGTCTTTCGCCAGTATCGCAGTTAGATTTGGCCAAATACGAAAAGCAAATGCAATGCATCATGTGGCAGAATTTTGGTATTGTAAGAACATCTTCTGGCATGCATGCAGGCTTATCTAAATTGCAAGAATTGGAGTTTCAACTTTGTATGTTAGCAGAGGCTTCTATTCCCTACCGTAGATTATTTAATTCGTTGCAAGCTGCTATCTGTATAGCAAAATCTGCTTATAATCGCAAACAATCATTGGGCTGTCATGTGGTAAAACAAGATAATGTTTGTGCTTTGTAGATATTTATGATTTTATAAGCTTAGGCATTCTTAGTAAATGTACTCCAATAATTCCCAAGCCTACACTGAGTAAAAATCCGCCTAACACAAATAACATAAAGAAGGGTTTTGATTGCTCCATCATGCTGGAGAAGCTTCCTGCTCGTTCACTCATTTGCCAGAATCCTTTGTAAATTCCCGCTAATATCAACCCAAGCCAAAGCATAAACAAGCCAATTTGGGTCAGCCAAAATACTTGATGCATGTGTTTGCTGTATGTTTTATTTGGTTCAGACATAAATAAAAAGCTTGCGGCTAAAATAATCATGGTGTTTATGCCAATTGTAGTTCCCATGGCATGTGCCACAGTTATGTGTGTGCCATGTGTATATAAATTAAAGGCAGGCACCGACATAATAAGCGCTTGAATTAAATTTAAGAATACCCAAAAGTTGGCCGCTGCAATAAATCTGTAAGCAAAAATAGATTGATATTTTTTTACTTCGGAAATTTCTGCTTTCCATTGGTAGAGTGTTTTAAGGAGAAAAATCCATTCGGTCATGCTAACTAAATATCCCACATACCTTATGTATTCTTGTGTTGGCAGGGTATAAATATGGTGACTCCAATTAAACAACATGTTAAATAAGCCTAAGAAATACAAGGCAAAGGTTGTTTTACTGTAGGCCATTTCCGACTCACCGCTGATTTTATCCATTAGGTAAAATAAGGAGCCATATAAAATCTGATTCCAAGCGCCCACGAGCGAGCCATTTACTTTCCATTGTATGCTAATGTCTTTCACAATATTTTGATTGAAATAAGGAATAAGCCAAAGATAATTTTCGATGAAAATATAGATAAAAAAGGTCAAGCCTGTCATCCACATATACAAGTATACAGGCCATTTTATTTTGAAGCTTACCGTTCTAAAGAATTGAATCAAAAATAATATCCAAGCCAAGGCAATTGGAATGGCCCAAATGGGATTAAATTCCCAATATTCTCTGCCTCCAAACTGCTTGTTGAAGTAGGAATAAAACACACCCAAAACAGCTATTATCCACAGTGCATATTGCATCAGCGCCATGGTTTTATTAATGCGTTCATGGAAGAGTTGGTTCAGCCCGAAATATACGCAGGCTGTGGCACTTAAAAGTATCCAAAAAATAGCAGCACTTACGTGCATGGGTCGGAGTGAAACGAGTCCAAATGAATCTATTAATAACTCTGGAAACAAATAGCTTAAGCTTGCTAGGCAGCCAAAAAGTAGGGTGCTTAAAAGGATAACTAATGCCGTTTTTATATATATACTTCCTAGGTTAATACTGCTCATGTTTTAGAGGTTTAATCATGCCCCAAGGGTATACTTCAAATTCTTTTGGTTGTGCAATTCCACTTTTGTTTAAGGATACCAAAAATTGATATAAACTTTCCAATTCTGTTTCGCTTAAATTAAAACTTGGCATCTGTTGTGCGGCACTTTTTATGGCGCTAGAAAGAAACAATTTCCTATCGCCTGATTGTCCGGCATAGTTTGTTAAATCTGGTCCGAGGTAACCTCCTAAACCATATATTTGGTGACAGCTTTGGCAGTTGTATTTCTGCCAAACCAGTTTGCCTTGGCTAATTACTTGGGCAATTTTTGGGTCTGTTTCGGAGTGCGATGAAGAGAGGTAAATACTCCAAGAATAATACAAATAGCTTAAGCATAAAATAAGGAAAACGAGTATTGGTTTCATGCTGGGAATGACTTTAAAATTTATAGTTTAGATAAATATACTTTAAGCGATTCTTTCCAATGTGGCATGGGTTTAAGATGTAGTTCTTTTAGTTTTTGATTAGCTAAAACGCTATAAGCTGGACGAGGAGTTTTGGCTGGGAAGTCGCTACTATTGGCCTCAGAGAGCTTGGCAGGAGTGCCACTTAGCTCAAATATGGCTTGTGCAAACTCATACCACGAACACTGTCCAACAGAGCTTATATGTACAATTCCTTTAACTGTAGTTTCTAATAGTTCTACTAATTTATCTGCGATGCTCTGAGTAGAAGTAGGCGATACAATTTCGTTTGATACCACTTTTAAATCGGCATTTTCTCTGGCCTTTTTTAACATCAACTGCACAAAGTTTAATCCATTTTTGGCTCTGCATGGATTTACACCGTATATAGCCGAAACTCTTACGATTATGGCATCTGCATTGTTTGCTAAAATGGCTTCTTCACCTTTTTGTTTAGATAAACCATACACATTTAAAGGCTTGGTTTGATCCGACTCTAGATAGGGTTCATTTTTGTTTCCATCGAACACATAATCTGTGCTTATATTTACAAATCTAACCTTGTGTTTAAAGCATATACTTGCTATTTGTGCCGGTGAAATGCAGTTTATGAGCATGGCTTTTTCTGGATCTGCCTCGCACAAATCTACTTGATGGAAGGCAGCGGTGTTTATAAATACATCTGGCTTATACTCGCTAATCCATGTTTCCCATTTGGCAGATTCTTCAATGCCTGCATCGGCGTGAGTATAGCTAAATATCAGTTGTTTTTGTGCCAAGAAAGTACTAATAATATCGCTGCCTAGCTGACCATTAGCACCACTAATCATTACTTTTAATGTACTCATATTTCAATGACTTGTTTAGATACCAATTGTTTAAAAACTTGAATATTGTAATAAGAAGGTTCTTCAAAATCGTTAAAGTGATCTAAATTCTGAAATAGGTTTTCTATAATATCCTTTTCCGTTTTTTTTGCCTCATATTTTAATAATTGCTGGGCTTTCTCGGTGCTTACTTTATAGTTTCTATAATCTTGTTGGTTTTTATTATGAACCTTTACCTTCGTTCCAGTTCTGTTTTCAACGACATCTGCTACCGATTTAGCTAACTCGCCAACTGTGGCATTTAGAGAGCTAATATTAAATACTTCAGCAAAACTGTCTTCATAGTTTAACGCTAAATGATATGCCTCGCATAAATCTTCTAATGCCAGAATAGGGCGCCAAATACGATGATTGCTTAAGGTAATTTCTCCCAATAATAAGGCGTTCTTAAACATGGTATTCATGGCTAAATCTAATCTCATTCTTGGACTGTATCCGCAAACGGTTCCCTGCCGAATACATAATACCTGAAAGTTTTCTTCTGCTAAGGCTAATAAACTTCTTTCGCCTTGTAATTTGGAAACACCGTATGGGTAATTACAAATGGCAGGGTCTTCTTCTGTGTATGTTTTGTTAAGTGTATAGCCATAAACAGAGCAGGAACTGGCAAATAACAACTGCTTTACTCCGGCTTCTCTGGCCATAAAACCAATGTATGAAGGCAAGGCCGTGTTTAAAATAAAATTACTCTTTGGAGAGAATTCTGCCATTGGGTCGTTTGATAATCCAGCCAAAAAAATGATGCTATCATAAGAGGCTAAATCTTGTTGTTTTAAGTCGAATAAATCGCCTGTCAACAACCTAATTTTGTCTGGAAGAAAATTTCCAAACCAACACGCATCTGCCACTGTAATATCGTATCCTTTGGCTTGCAAATAGGGAGATAATACCGAGCCGATATAGCCGGCACCTCCCATAATTAATACCTTTTTAGCTTTCATAATCAATAGGTAAAGTGTTTAGATCTTGGGTCGTTAAGCCATTCAGAAAGTGTAGGAGCCACCTTGTCTTTCGCAGATAATGTTGGCTCTATTATCGGCCATTCAATACCAATAGCAGGATCGTTCCATAGTATGCCTGCTTCTGCGTTTTTATTATAAATGCCTGTGCATTTATATTGAATTTCGGCAGTTTCGCTTATCACACCAAAGCCTCTCGCAAAACCCGCTGGAGCGTATACCAACCTGCGGTTTTTATCACTCACAAACTCGCCATGCCACTTGCCAAAACTGGGTGAACCAATTCTAATATCCACCGCCACCAGAAAAGCTTCGCCTTGGGTTACACGCATTAGCTTTGCCATAGGTGGTTCCCATTGAAAATGCAATCCTCTCACCACTCCTCTAGCTGATTTTGAGTGGTTGTCTTGCACAAATTCATCCGTTATTCCGGCCGCTGTAAAATGATCTTTTCTATATACCTCACAAAAAAAACCTCTTTCATCCTCATAAACCTCCGGTTCAAATACCTTCAATCCGTTTAAGGCTTCATTAATCAAATCTATTTTCATATTCGTTTTATATTAATTGTTTGTAGGTTTTTATTCTTTTTCCAAAAAAGGCCCATACGATACTTCCTTGATACATGTTTTGATCTATTATATCGTCGCCAACTTTACGGTTTCTCTGTACTTTTACTCTTTCTACTCGAATGTTTTTATAGTTTTTTAGTATCCAAGTATGAGCGTATAAAATTCCCTTAGCTACTTGCCATTGCAAGCTTAGCAATGCTTGCGCTAAGGCAACATAATCCAATAACACATGAAAAAATGTTCTACCAAATAGGTTTTTGCTTTCATAGTTTTTAATCATCATGTAAATAGAATTCCTATGATTCCAATACGTTTTCTTAAAACTCTTGGCTGCTATTGTGGCTCCTCCTACATGCCAAATCGTAGATTTTGGCTGAACCAATATCTTATATCCATGTAATTGAAATCTCCAACATAAGTCTATCTCATCCATATGATGTACGATGATTTCGTCTAGATAGCCAGCCTCCGTTATGGCTTGTTTGTTTACTAACATAGCAGCACCACTTGCCCAGAATATCTCGCATACATTGTTGTACTGCCCATTATCTTTTTCTAGGCTGGTAAATATTCTCCCTCGCATAAATGGGAATGCATATTTGTCTATCATTCCTCCCGATGCACCAGCATATTCAAAGTATTCGGGGTTCTTAATGTCTAATATTTTAGGTTGTATGGCTCCAATTTTTGGGTCAGATAACATGAGTTCTATCATGGGTTCAAGCCAATTCGAATTTACCTCTACATCGTTGTTAAGACAAACCATGTAGGGCGATTTACAACTGTTAAAAGCCAAGTTATATGCAGCACAATAACCATTATTTTTTGGGTTCTGAATAATACCTACCCATGGATATTTTTCTTTTACATAATCAACATCGTTCTCGGTTGATGCATTGTCTAATAAAAATATATGTTTCTTGGTGTAGCTCGATTTTTGTAGTGATTTGAAGCAGGCATCTAAAAATCTTCTCCCATTATAATTTAGTACCACAATGTCAACGTCTGGGTAATTCATAGTTAATAATTTGATTCGAAATTCGTGAAACGGGGTATGGTTGTTACTGATAGCAGTCAGTTTTTTAATTGATTTATGTTAGTCTTCTGAGTATTATTTTGATCTGAATCAATTTATTTAAAAGGAATTGATTTTACCTGTTGGCTAATTGAATTAATTCCTGACGTTTGGCAATTTTTATATACTTTTTGTGTAGTTCTACTAAGCCTTCACTTTGCCATGATTTTAGAATACGTATGATGGTTTCTGATGCTAAACCAGTATAGGCGCCCAAGTCTTCGCGAGTGAGTTGAATTTGAAGGTAGTTCTCGGCGTTTACACCATATTTTCTTTCTAAAAATAAGAGCGCCTCTGCTAATCTTTCCTTACTTGTTTTCTGAATGAAAAATACCGATTTTTCCTCTACTTCACTTATAGTTTTGGCCATTAATTTTAGAAATCCCATCATAAATTTTTTATTATGCTCTAATAATATAATTACTAATTCTTTTGGAACAAGTAAGGTGGAACAATCTTCCAAAACTTCAGCTGTTGCGATATATTTTCCATTTCCAACTAATCCTCTATAGCCGATAATATCTCCCTCAATAGCCAACGATAAAATTTGATTATTTCCATTGGCGCCAGTTTTATAAAGCTTCACTTTTCCACTTATCATAATATGAATATATTTTACAGTGTCTGACTCGGTGAAAAGGAGCTGACCCTTTTTGAATTTTTTTTCGTTACTCTGGGTTTCTATGATCGACCATTCTTTTTGAGTACAAGCGCCAAATAGTTTATTACATTCGAGGATTATTTTAATAATTAGATCTTCCAAATTAGATTTTGTTACAGTTTAACTCAACAAGTCGGGGTACAAACCAAACCCCAACAAGTGAGTTAAACCAATGATTTAATTGGCTATACTTTCTTCCATTAATATGGCCTTAGGAAACAATATATTATTCTCTAAATGCACATGTTGGTGGAGGTCGTCTTCAAATTCTTCTAGTTTGGCAAATAATGCTTTATAGGTATTGCAGGCCCAATCTGGTGTTGTGTATTGCTTACTTAATACGGCAATTTCTTTTAATAAATCTCCCGCTTTCTCATGCTCCATTTCCATCATGCGTATAGGGTTTTTGGCCGAACCAAATGGAGGTACATTCATCGTTGAGTTCGTTTTTTTTACTTGAACCAATTGCTTGATATAGGGAAATAATATTTGCTCTTCTTTTTGCATATGACTGTGTAACTCGGCTGCTACTATTTTAAATAATTCTAAAATTTTGTAGAGTTCTGGACTTGCATTTCCATGCACTTTAGCTACTTTTTCGGCATATTGCAAGGTGAGAGGAATGTTTTCTGAAACATATACATGATGTGTGTTGATAATATATTCGCTTAAGAAATCAAGTTCCCAACCATTGAAGTTGTGAGATGGAAAAGTGTTGTTTCCAATAGCTGCAATATCTGCACTTAGTGCCTCTATATTTACTCCCTTTTTCTCGCAAGCCTTGGCAACACTTACCCCGCCACCACAACAAAAATCAATACCGTATTTTTTAAATACATGCGCTGCTTTAATGTTCTCAGAAACAATTTCAGCAACTGTTCTTTCTTTTAATTCATTCATATTAGTTGTTATTAACTGACCTAAAATTCATACTTCATTCCCGCAGTGGCGGGATTTCGCTTTCGCTCAAAATTCGTTCCCGCAGTGGCGGGATTTCGCTATCGCTCAAAATTCGTAATTGACTTTTGTTTCCTCTGCAAAGTTGCAACATTGTTTTTAATAAAGGATAATTTTATCCGATATTATTATGTGATTTTTATCAGGGTTTGGTTTGCAGCAATAAGTTAACGAGAGAGAGAAGAAGTAGGAGTTTAAAGTTCACTTTTTTATAACCTTTAGTTAGCGTGCTATTTTTTTATTTTTTGTTTTGAAAATAATTTAATTACATTTGCAGAGTGAATAATCACTAACATTAGGATTTCATTTTATATTTTCACTTATTAAGTGTAAATAAATTGGATTTAATAATAATTAAGATGCCATTAGAAATATCAGGAAGACAATTAGAGATAGTAGAATGCGCCGGGAAAATATTAACTACTTCTGGGATTAGCGGGTTAACCATTAAAAATCTGGCTAAAGAAATGCAATTCTCTGAGAGTGCCATATATCGTCATTTTGCTAGCAAGGAAGAGATAATAATTTTAATGCTAAACTTTTTAGCAGAAAGTATGGATGAGCGTTATGAAAAGGCTATTTCTAACCAAGAAACTCCAGAAGAAAAATTTGTTAAACTATTTCAAAGTCAATTTTCTTTTTTCAAACAAAATCCGCACTTTGTTGTAGCGGTGTTCTCAGACGGACTAATGGAAGAGAGTATGCGTATTAATGAAGCTATATTGAAAATAATGACTATAAAAATGAAGCATTTACTTTCTATTATTTCGGAGGGACAGCAAAAGAAAGTTTTTACTAATGCCATTACTTCTGATGAGTTAATACACATTGTTATGGGAACATTTAGATTACAAATGTTTAAATGGCGAATAGCAAATTTTCAATTTGATATTAGTAGGAATGGGGATAATATGATACAGTCGTTATTAACATTAATTAAAGCTAAATAAATAAATTAAAATGTTACTAGTTTAACCAATATTTCCAATGAAAAATCTAACAGAATTACATCTAACCAACAAAGAAGTGTCAGCCCAATTGCTTTTTAAAGGAGAACTCGGAACCACTACTGCTATTCAATTGCTTAGAAATGGGTCTTTGAAAGAACATGAAACTAAAACTCCAGCCTTACTACTATGCGTTTCTGGCTTCGTTACCTACGAAGATGAGCTTGACCAAGAGATTAAACTTGAGGTGGGCGATTATATATCCATTTTACCCAATGTTAAACACTGGTTATATGCTTCGGTAGATTCTCATTTGTTATTAATCAAATAAAAAAATTTGAACTATGAAGTTAGCGAATATTCACAAACATATTGTAGTTATATTTTTATTAATAGGATTACAGTCTGCCCATGCTCAGAATTGGTCGTTGCAACAATGCCTTGATACAGCTAGAGTTTATAATAAAAATTTACAAATGAGTAAAAACAATCTGGATATAGGTGAGCAAAAGAAGAAGGAAGCTCAATCTAATTTACTCCCTAAAATTGCGGCCAATTCAGATTACAAATACTTTACAAATTTGCCTTATCAGTTATTGCCTTTAAATGCATTAAATCCTGCAGCCCCTGTTGGGGAGTTTCGAGCAGCACAATTTGGGGTTCCACACAATCTCAACGCAAACATAACTTTATCGATGCCTTTGTACAATCCACAGGTTTTTGGGGCTATTCAATCTACCAAAATCGCTTCAGAATTGGCTGATTGGCAATATCAAAAAACAGAAGAACAAATCTTTTTCGAAATATATAATCTTTATTACAATGCTCAAATATTGCATCACCAATTAGCTTTTATTGATAGTAATCTCATTAATGCCACTCGTATTCTTACAAACATGCAGCTGCTTAACGAACAGTTATTGGCAAAAGGATCGGATGTAGATAAGTTAAAACTGCAAGTTTCGCAGTTAACTTCACAAAAAGTAACTATTCAAGGAAAGTATGAGCAGGTTCTAAATGCCTTAAAATTTGCTATGGGAATATCCATTCAACAGGCTATTCAAATTGCGCCTGATGTGGTATTTAATGAATATCAAAATTACAAACTATTGGTATCAAAAGAATATCATATCAATAAAATGCAAAATAGATTATTGTTAAATGATTTAAGCATTCTTAACAAATCAAGATATTTACCTTCCATCCAACTGATTGGTTTGTATGGAACAAGCGGATTTGGTTATACTGAGAAGCCCAACTCTTTTTTCGATTTTTATCCAATTGGGTTTGCAGGAATTCAATTGAATTACCCACTTTTTGCTGGAACAACAACACAACGAAAAATTAATCAGAAAAAAATAGAATTACGAATTGGTGAAATAAAATCTCAATTAATAAACGAGCAAAATACCCTGCAAATACAGAATAGTGAGCTGCAAAGAAATCTTGCTTTAAAATTGGTTCAAACAGCTAAAGAACAAATAAATTTAGCAAAAACTATTTATGAGCAAACAATTCTCCAACAAAAATATGGAACAGCAAACTTAACAGATGTTTTGCTGGCAGATAATGCCCTTCGTGAAGCACAGCAAATATTCCTTAATACGGTTGTGGAATATTTAAAAGCTAATTTGGAAATGAAAAAGTTGACAGGAAACTTGTAATGAATTACATAAAAACAATTTAAAATAGTAAATAAATTATCATCATGAACTGGAAAAAAATAGTAGGAATTATTTTAGGATTTGCTGTTGTGGCAGTCTTTGTAATAAAGTTAAAAGGCAATAAAAAAATAGCTGAGCAAAAGGTTTTTCAATTTGATAAAGAACAAGCTATTTATGTTGAAGTAGATACCTTAAAAATGGGTAAAATAACTGCTAACTATATGTATACTGGAACGTTTGAGCCAAACAGGGAAACAAAAATTAGCGCTGAAATACAAGGTAAGATTAATGAGATTTTGGTTGATGTTGGAAGTGTTGTAACTAAGGGTCAGCCTTTGGTACAACTAGATAATTCATTATTAAAATTACAATTACAATCCATTGAAGTACAGATTGGGGGCTTAGAAGTTGATGTAAATCGATATTCAGTTTTAGCAAAGGCAGATGCCATTCAGGGTGTTCAATTGGAGAAAGCAGAATTGGGTTTAAAATCTGCCAAGATCCAAAGAGCAACCTTGTTAGAACAAATAAATAAAACCACTATCAAAGCCCCATTTAGCGGAATTATTACAGCAAAACTAAATGAAGCAGGTGCATTTGCTGCTCCTGGGATTCCTTTACTTCAGTTAACTGATATAAGTGATTTGAAATTTACTATAAATGTTCCAGAAAATGAGTTGAACCAATTTAAATTAAATAACCTTTATTCTTTAAAAGCCGATGCGTATTCTGAAATTTCACTAACTGGAAAAGCTTTTGTTATTGGAAGTAAGGCAAATATGGGTAGTAGTTTTACTATACAGTTTTTGCTTAAAAACACCTCGGATTTGAAAATAAAATCGGGGATGTTTGGTAAGGTAGTTTTAGAAAATGATAATCAAGAACAAGGTATTGTTATCCCTGTTTCTGCCATCGTTGGCTCTAATAATCAACCGCAAGTTTACTTAGTAAAAAACGGCAAATCTGTTTTACAGAGTATTACTATTTTAAAAAAGTTGCAAAATCAAGCAGTGGTATCGCATGGATTAAACGCTGGTGATGTAATGGTAACAAATGGATTTATCAATCTATTTGAGGGTGCAAATGTGTTGGTTAAATAAATTCAATAAAAATGAATATTACAGAAATTTCAATTAAACGTCCTTCGCTCATTATAGTACTATTTAGCGTTTTTACCTTATTAGGCTTTATAGGTTATAAAAACTTGAGCTACGAATTAATGCCCGACTTTAACCAACCCGTAGTTGTAATAAAAACAGTTTACCCCGGGGCTGAACCTAATGAAGTTGAGACGTCTGTTTCGAGGAAAGTAGAGGATGCCTTATCCAATTTGGAGGGAGTAGATTATTTAGTTACAAAGTCATTGCCCAATGCCTCTATCATTATTGCTAATCTTAAATATGGAACAGATTTAGATAAAGCCATGCAGGATGCTCAAAGGTATATCGATAATATTAGAAAGGATTTACCCGATGAAATATTGAGTCCTGTAATGAGTAAAGTATCGCCTAATGATCTTCCAATTATGTCGATTAGTGCAACAAGTAATTTATCTGCTACCGAGTTTTATCAAAAAATGAAAGATGATTATTTGCCGCAAATTCAGCAAATAAAAGGTGTTGCAGAGATTACTGTTCTGGGAGGGGAAGAAAGAGAAATTCAAGTAAAAATAAATCAGGATAAACTTAAGTTGTACAGGATTTCTATGCTTCAAGTTGTAGAAGCTATTAATCGCTCTGGATTAGATTTGCCTGCTGGAAAAGTTCAAACAACCAAAGAAAGTAATTCTGTTCGTTTAACAGGTAAATTTACATCGCTTGAGGATATAAATTATGTTCAGGTGGCAATGCCTGTTTTGGGTAGTCCGGTTTATGTTAAAGATGTAGCAGATGTTATTGATGGAATAAAGGAAACAAGTTCAATTAGCAGATATAATGGTAAAAATGGTATTGGATTATTGTTGAAAAAACAAGGCGATGCCAATGCGGTGGAAGTATCGAAGTTAGTAAGGGATAAATTTAGGTTGATTGAGCAACAAAATGCCAACGCAGATGTAAAATTTATTATAGCTGATGATAGCACAGACAATACTATTGCTGCTGTTAATTCGGTTGTTTTTGATTTAATTTTAGCAGTAATATTAGTTTCTTTAGTGATGCTTTTATTTTTAAGAAGTTTTAGGAATTCTTTAATTGTAATTGTTGCCATACCAACTTCATTAATTACGGCTTTTGCTGTAATGTGGCTTTTAGGTTATACGCTTAACTTAATGACCTTGCTTGCCATGTCTTTAATTATTGGCGTATTGGTGGATGATGCTGTTGTTGTATTGGAAAATATTCAAAAACATTTAGATAGGGGCAAGGATAAACGAACAGCTGCCATGGATGGTAGGATGGAAATAGGCTTTGCAGCACTGTCTATTACCTTAGTTGACGTAGTGGTGTTTTTACCTATCCTTTTTCTCCAGGTTTTTGTGGCCGACATGCTCAAACAATTTTCGGTTGTTGTGGTAACTTCAACACTCACAAGTTTATTGGTTGGATTTACGCTTACTCCTTGGTTAGCCTCTCGTATTGGTAAGAAAGAGGATTTACAACCAAATAATTTTTTCAATCGTTTTTTACTGTGGTTTGAGGTTCAATTAGAACATTTTAATGAGTGGTACGGGCGCAGATTAGAATGGGTACTTTCTCATAAATTAATTTTTACTGGCATTGTTTTACTTCTTTTTGTTATGACACTAGGTATTATGAAACAAGGTATCATAGGCAAAGAACTTATTTCTACAGGTGATCAAGGTAAGTTTAGAATGACTCTTGAGTTTGATAAATCAACATCTATTCAGCAGAATAATTTAATAGCTCAAAAAATTGAAACTTATATTATTCAACAACCTGAAGTGGCAACCGTTTTTAGTAATATAGGCGGACCAAGCACAGGTATTGGAAGCTTAGGTGTTGGTTCAGCCAATAAAACAGAGTTTACCATTCAATTGCGCATTACGAAAAATGATTTAAAAGAGAAAAATTTAAAAAAAATTCCTACAGAGGAATTTATGAAACGTTTGCGTTCTGATTTACAATCGAAATTCCCAAGTATAAATTATTCTATGGCTGCTTCAGGATTGATTCCTCGATCTGCACCAATTGAAATTACCTTAAGTGGAAGTAATTTGGATTTAGTTATGAAAACTGGCGATGAGTTAAAAAATGTTGTCGAAAAAATTCCAGGAGCAGATAATGTTCGTTTATCAGTTGAAGCTGGTAGTCCTGAGTATAAAATCATTCTCAATAAAGATAAAATGCAACGTTTGGGTTTATCAACAGCCTATGTTGGCCTGAACCTAAGAACTGCTTTTACGGGAAATGATGATGCTACATTAACAGAAAATGGAACGGAATACCCCGTTAGAATTTGGTTAAATGAATTAAGTAGACAAAATTTTGAAGATGTGCAACGGCTTTCCATTATAAATCCTGCGGGTTTACCCATGGAGGTTTCTCAGTTTGCAACCGTTGAGCAAGATAATTCTCCGTCTTTGTTGGAGAGGAAAGATCGTCAAGCTGCAGTTACGCTCACTTCTGATGCTCTGGGAAGACCTTCTGGTACTGTGGCAGATGATGTAGTGGCTTATCTAAAAGAAAATCCATTGCCAGATGGAATTCAAATGACGTGGGGTAGTGATATCAAAAGGCAAAATGACAGTTTTGGGGCTCTTGGATCTGTTTTGCTAATTTCATTTTTGTTGATTTACCTCATTATGGTGGCTCTCTATGATAGTTTTATTTATCCTTTTGTTGCATTGTTTTCAATTCCAGTTGCGGCTATTGGTGCATTTTTCGCATTAAATTTGTCGTTAAATAACCTAAGTTTATTTGCTTTACTGGGTTTAATAATGCTTATGGGATTGGTAGTAAAAAATGCTATCTTAATAGTAGATTTTACTAATCAATTAAAAGCAGAGGGTAAACATTTTAAGGAGGACTTGATAATAGCTGGAAA
>JAKRSG010000064.1 GCA_022402405.1 Bacteroidia bacterium
TGCAATTTCGAAAGACAATGAATCTGAATCCACAGCATGGAATGAACCATCAAACAAACGAACTTTCAAGCTTTCTACAGCAAATCCAGCTAATACACCATTTTGCATGGCTGCTTTAAATCCTTTTTCTACAGATGGTATAAATTCTTTTGGAATAGCACCACCTACAATTTCATTTACGAATTCTAAACCTGGCTTGTCTGCAGATCCTGGGATTAATTCAAACTGAATATCAGCGAACTTACCACGACCACCTGATTGCTTTTTGTATACTTCACGATGAGTAACTGGAGCAGTGATTGTTTCTTTGTAAGAAACCTGAGGAGCACCTTGGTTAATCTCAACCTTAAACTCACGTTTTAAACGGTCTACGATAATTTCTAAGTGCAACTCACCCATTCCAGAGATTACGGTTTGACCCGAATCTTCATCTGTATGTACTTTGAATGTAGGATCCTCTTCAGCTAATTTTGCTAAAGCCATACCTAATTTATCTGAATCAGCTTGTGTTTTTGGCTCAACAGCTAAACCGATAACTGGTTCTGGGAATTCCATAGCTTCTAACACTATAGGGAATTTTTCGGCACATAATGTGTCTCCAGTTTTGATATCTTTAAAACCAACTGCTGCACCAATATCTCCTGCTTCTAAAGCTTCGATAGGATTTTGCTTGTTAGCATGCATTTGGAAGATACGAGAAATACGCTCTTTATTTCCACTACGAGTGTTTAATACGTATGAACCAGCATCTAATTTACCAGCATAAGCACGCATAAAAGCTAAACGACCAACAAAAGGATCTGTAGCAATTTTAAATGCTAAGGCTGTGAAAGGCTCATCAACACTAGGTTTACGAGTAACTTCAGCTCCAGTTTCAGGATTAGTACCTACTACACCCATTTTATCTACAGGTGAAGGTAATAACTCCATAACTAAATCTAGCATGGTTTGTACACCTTTGTTTTTGAAAGAAGATCCACACAACATAGGCACAATCTTCATATCAATAACCGCTTTACGCAGTGCGTCTAATATCTCTCTTTCGGTGATAGTTGATGGATCATCAAAAAACTTCTCCATCAATTTATCATCATATTCAGAAACTGCTTCTAGTAATTTTTCTCTCCACTCATTGGCTTCATCCAACATGTCTGCAGGAATGTCTACCACTTCGTAAGTCATACCTTTATCATGTTCATTCCAAATCATTCCGCGGAAGTTGATTAAATCAACAACACCTTTAAAACCATCTTCGGCACCGATAGGTAATTGCAATGGAACTGCGTGGCTTCCTAACATTTCTTTAACTTGCTTTACTACGTTTAAGAAATCAGCACCAGAACGGTCCATTTTGTTAACGAAGCCTAAACGAGCAACGTTATAGTTATTGGCTAATCTCCAGTTAGTCTCAGATTGAGGCTCAACACCATCAACAGCAGAGAATAAGAAAACTAAACCATCTAATACACGTAATGAACGATTTACCTCTACAGTAAAATCTACGTGACCAGGAGTATCGATAATATTAATATGGTACTGTTGATTACGGTATTTCCAGTTAACAGTTGTAGCAGCCGAGGTAATGGTAATACCACGTTCAGCTTCTTGAACCATCCAGTCCATAGTAGAAGCACCATCGTGTACCTCTCCAATTTTGTGATTTACACCAGCATAATAAAGAATACGCTCTGTAGTCGTAGTCTTACCTGCATCAATGTGTGCAGCAATACCGATGTTTCTTGTATATCTAAGATCGCGAGCCATTTATTATTTCCTCTTCTTAATTAGCTAATTTTGAAATGTGAGAAGGCTTTGTTTGCATCTGCCATCTTGTGTGTGTCTTCACGTTTTTTAACAGAAGCTCCTTCGTTTTTAGCAGCGGCTAAAATTTCATTGGCTAATTTATCGGCCATAGTTTTTTCACCACGGTTACGAGAATATCTGATTAACCACTTCATTCCTACTGCAATTTTGCGATCTGCAGGCACTTCCATTGGAATTTGAAAAGTAGCACCACCTACACGACGAGATTTAACCTCTACAGAAGGCATAACATTATTTAATGCTTTCTTCCATACATCTAAACCACGCTCTTGTGCTTTGGCTTCTACTTTGTCTAAAGCTGCATAGAAAACACCATAAGCGGTAGCTTTCTTTCCTTGCAACATCATATTATTTACAAATCGTGTTACCAATACGTCGTTAAACTTTGGGTCAGGTAACAAAATATGCTTTTTAGCTCTTGCTTTTCTCATCTGATTATTTGATTACACTTGGTAATTATTTCTTTTTTGCTTTAGGATCTACCGCTGCTTGTCCAGGCTTTGGCTTCTTTGTACCATATTTTGAACGTCTTTGGTTACGACCAGCTACACCGGCAGTATCTAAGGCTCCACGTACAATGTGATAACGAACTCCAGGTAAATCTTTTACCCTTCCTCCTCTTACCAATACAATAGAGTGTTCTTGTAAATTGTGTCCTTCGCCCGGGATGTAAGCGTTAATCTCGTTACCGTTTGTTAAACGAACACGAGCTACCTTACGCATAGCCGAATTAGGCTTCTTTGGTGTTGTTGTGTATACACGTGTACAAACACCTCTACGTTGAGGACAAGAATCAAGAGCTGGTGATTTACTCTTGAATGAAACGTCGTTGCGGCCCTTACGAACCAGTTGTTGAATAGTAGGCATATCTTCCTGTTATACGCAATAATTGTCTAAAAAAATCGGACGGCAAAGGTAGGTGATTGAAGTTAGCTATGCAAGTGCGCAACAATAAATATTAAAAAAATATCCAATGCTGAGCGGGTTATTGCTAACTTATAACCATCAGTCTTTCCGTAAAATATCCCTTTTGGGGGCTGCAAACGTAGAACATATTTATTTATTATCCAAACATTTAGCGAAAATACTTTTAAAATCTCTTTATGTTTTGGTTCAAATCGAAATATAAACAACTAATTTACAGAATTATACAAACAAAAAAAAGGCCTGCAAATTTCTTTGCAGGCCTTTCTAAAATCTAGCTAGT
>JAKRSG010000065.1 GCA_022402405.1 Bacteroidia bacterium
TGTTATTTTGGTAACGTCTATGGTTTTAAGGTCGTATTCTGCTAATGAGCCATCTGTAAGCGGGTTTTTATCTTCTGGCACATTGGCCAAACGCATGTTTTTAGCATCAAAACCATCGGTATTAGCAATAATTACTCCGCCTTTTTTAAGGCTCTTAATATTTACCTTCAGCGCCGCAACATTCATGGCTACTAATACATCCGATTGGTCGCCTGGCGTATTAATCTTGGTTGAACCAAAATGAATTTGAAAGCCCGAAACCCCGGCTAAGGTACCCAACGGGGCCCTGATTTCGGCTGGAAAATCTGGGAATGTAGCCAAATCATTACCATGCAAAGCCGTTGCATTGGTAAATTGAGTTCCGGTAAGTTGCATACCATCGCCAGAATCCCCGGCAAAACGTATTACTACCGAACCTACTTCTTTATCTGTTGTTGCTGTCATGTTATAAGTAATTCTTGAGATTGAATTTTTATCTTTTTACGAAACTATATTTTAAATTGAAACAAAGAAATGATTTTCCTCAGCAAAAAAAAAGATGAGGTCATTTGATTCCTTAAATATGAATCGCTTAATTTGAAGAAAAAATTATTTATGGATATCAAACTGTTCGTTACGGGTGGCACTTTCGATAAAGAATATAATGAATTAAACGGACAATTGTTTTTTAAGGAAACACATATTTACGAAATTTTAAAATTAGGTAGAAGTCGGTTAGCTCTGAACATACGCACGCTTATGCTCATAGATAGCTTAGACATGACAGACGGCGACCGACAGATTATAGCCGACAATTGCAAGAACTGTGAAGAGAGCAAAATAGTTATCACCCACGGAACAGATACCATGACCCTAACTGCCGAGTATTTGGCTTCACAAAAAATAAACAAAACCATCGTTTTAACTGGCGCAATGATTCCTTATAAATTTGGTTCAAGCGATGGATTATTTAACCTAGGTGGAGCGCTTGCTTTTGCACAAACGCTCCCTCCAGGAGTTTATATTGCCATGAATGGTCGCTATTTTGATTGGAATAACTGCCGTAAGAACAAAGCTTCGGGGATTTTTGAGGAAAGGGAGTAGCTTTTTGGCTATTAGCTGTTAGCCATTAGCCTTTGGCTTTCTTTCACTTCGACATTCGACATTCAGCATTCGATGTTCGACATTTTTTCCTTTGACATTTAGAATTTAGAATCACTGATGTCCGGGATAATCCTACTACAAGAATGAAGATCCTTCGCTCCACTTCGTTACGCTCAGGATGACAATATTTTAGATCTTAAAAGCAGTGGGCTTGGAGGCAGCTACGCTGCCTCCAAGCCCACTGCCGATTAAAACAAGCGTGTAACGAGTTCATTCAGAGCGATAGCGAAGAATCTCATGCTTTATCCTAGACAGCAGTGATTTAGAATTTCGGATTTAGAATTTCGGATTTAGAATTTAGGCTTTTAAACTATTTTCGATAAAATGTATCAAAGTTTCATATGAAAAATTTTGTACTGCTATTTTTTATTTTAATGGGTTTTTCGTGTTCCAAAGATGTTGCAGATGTAAGCAATGATTCTGGTGAACAACAGAATAACTCAACAGCATTTAAAGGTGAAAAAACAATTAGCTATCAATCCATACATGTTGATGTTATTATAGATAAACCTGCATTAGCTGTAGTGGATGTATTGTTGGTTTTTCATGGCACTGTAATGTCTGATACCAGCATTTTGAGTGCTGCTAATAATACTTTAGATAAGTTTAAAGAAATTTTAACCAATAAAAACATGATGCTGGTAAGTGTGGCTTACCCTCAAGAGAATATTTTATTTGGCGATAATCTTCCATACGGAGAGACTGCTCTGTTATGGCTAAAAAATAAAGCTGGTGAAGAGCTTGGTATAAAGATTAATAAAATATTTATGGCCGGACATTCGCAAGGTGGTTATATGGTTACCAGATTAAACACCCTGCACCAAACGGATGGCGTTATAGCCAATGCTCCTGGTCCGCTTAACTTGGTTTATAGATGCGAATTAGAAGAAAAAGGACAAATACCATCGGGCGCTGTTTGTACCCGACTAAAAAACACATTTGGTTCAACCAGTGTTAACCCAAATGCCTATTTTCAAAGATCTTTGTTAAATTATACCAGAGGTTTTAAGTCGGATATATTATTTGTTCAAGGGCTAAACGACTCTCCTATTCAACTGTATTCGTGGCCTACCTTTAAAAAAGATTTAACAGAGTGCAGCAATTGTCAAAACATACAATTTGTGGAAGTACCAGGAGGCTCGCATGGTTCACTGTTTGAGAGTGAAACGGCAAAAAGCGAGTTTAACAACTTCATAAACAATAGGATTTTGAAATAAATGTTATTGGCACTTATAGCGTAACTGCAAGCAATCCTTCCAAGATTACACTCAGTATCTTTGCTAATCAAACCTATTATTATCAAGATTTTTCTGTTCCGAACCAAAAAATCATCAGTCGCGGCACCTGGGTTCAATCCGGAAACACCATAAGCCTACACGACGAATACGCACTAAAAAACTTTCACCGAGTATGGAAGTTTAACCCCGAAAACAAGCTGGCTAAATCTAGAAAAGGGCTGTGCTTTTATAGCTTGTGTAGGTTGGATAAGTAATGCATTTTGTAACAGAGCACATTTATTTTGTGGCCGACCTAAATTTTATTACACTCAGGGTTTTTACCTCTGTTTTGGAGCCTCTATATTGATTTCTGAGGTAGGCTTTAACCAATTTGCTGTAATAGGCTATACCCGTATCGTTGCTCATGATGTAATTGGAGCGCGATGCTTTAGAGTTCTCTAAATCTAGGTAACGATCGAGGTAATTGCTTTGTAATTGCTTTAAATCGGCAACCTTTTGCTTAAGGCTAAGCAGGTTTAACTCTGGATTATTCGATTCATACTCCTTAGTTTGATTTAAACATCCCACTAGATCGGAAGAGCACA
>JAKRSG010000066.1 GCA_022402405.1 Bacteroidia bacterium
TGAATATAAAGAACTCGCTTACCTTAAAGTTTACCCTTATTGTTGCGAGTATTTTATTTATCTTCTCGGTATTTACCTATCAGTTTTCGGAGCTATTTAGGCGCGATGAGTTTACTATCCGACTCAAAAACGTATCGACGAATGTTGTAAAAAACTACCTCGATAAGGTTGAACTAACGCCCGAGATTCTCCGATTGATGTATCAAAAGCAATTAAATCGATTTCCAGAAGAACGCTTAATTATTGCAGATGAAAATCGTGAAGTTATTTTTGCTTCAAATCCATTAGAAGATATTGAAGTAGACCTGCTAAAAAAGCTTTATATAACGAGATTATCATTTGAAGAAACCGATGATGCCACCGAATATATTGCCTACATTTACGATTTTAATGGGACCAATTATTTTATTATAAGCAGTGCTATTGATAAAGCAGGGAAAGAGAAATTACGTTTTTTACTTATACTTCTCATTTTACTTAATTTATTTTTCATTATCATGGCGGCTGTTAGTGGTTGGTATTTTTCTAAACAAGCCTTACAGCCTATAAAAAAAGTAATTTCTGAGGTTGAAAATATCACCGAAATTAGCTTAGACCACAGGGTAAGCATTGGAAATGGTAAAGATGAAATTGCGCAATTAGCCATGGTGTTTAACAAGATGCTCGACCGAATTCAGAATTCTTTTGAATTGCAAAAGCTATTTGTGGCCAATGCCTCACATGAGTTTAGAACGCCTTTAACCTCTATGAAGGGTCAGATAGAAGTATTACTACTTAAAGATAGAACTGAGAGCGATTATCTTAAAACATTCCATTCACTGCAAGATGATCTTCAAAATCTGATTTCTTTGATAAATGGCCTAACAGATTTGGCAAAGGCCAGTGTAGAATTTCCAAACACAAAATTGGTACCTGTTTCTATTTTAGATGTTGTAATGGATACCAAAGATGAGTTGCTCAGGAGAAAATCCCACTATAAGATTAAATTAGCTTGGGGCGAATTCCCAGAAGAAGAGCAGAAAATACAAACCTTGGGAGATTATGCCTTATTAAAATCGGCACTCAATAATTTAATTGACAATGCTTGTAAATTTTCCTCCCATCACGAAGCGAGTGTAGATGTAAGGTTTTACCTCGATTCTATTTTTATAGAGATTGCAGATAACGGACCGGGTATTAGTCAGAAAGACCTACCCCATATTTTTGAGCCCTTTTACCGATCCAATGAAACGCGCACCGTTAGCGGCTATGGTATTGGATTGAGCCTAGTGAAGAAAACGATAGATTTGCATTTGGGTCAGATAGAATTTAAATCTACGCTTGGCAAAGGAACTAAGGTGTTTGTTCGACTACCAAACATGCAAAAAAACATTGCCATAGAAAGTGAGGAAGAATAATACTTTACCTTACTAAAGGCGACTTTACCTAAGCTAAAAACTTTATTAAGGTTTGTTTTAAAAGAGTTGGATCTAAAGGTTTGGTTAAAAAATCGTTCATACCCGCTTCCATGCACTTATCTTTTTCCTCCACCAAGGCTCCTGCTGTTAGGGCTACAATGGCAATCTTAGAGGTATTTTCTTGTTTAATTTGCCTAATTCTTTTGGTGGCTTCTAATCCATCCATGATAGGCATATGAACATCCATTAAGATTAAATCTGGCGTATTATTGCTCAATAAACCTAAGACTTCTTCGCCTGTTTTAGCCTCCAAAATCAAAGCATTTGGTACCAAATTTTTAAGTAATGTTTTTATTAAAACCATGTTCATCTCAAAATCCTCAGCCACCAGAATAGTATAATTGCCCCTCAATCCATCTCGTATTAATGGCTGTATAATTTCCGATTTATCATTAACCAAACCCTTTGGCAACAAAGAATATTCTAGTTTCTTAGCATGAACATTAAAGGTAAATAAAGAGCCTTCACCCAATCTACTATCAATACGAATAGAGCCACCCATTTTTTCGCATAACAAACTAGAAATGGTTAAACCTAAACCCGTGCCTCCAAATTTTCTAGTGGTAGAAGTATCAGCCTGTGTAAAGGCTTCAAAAAGTTTTATTTGATGTTCCTCACTAATTCCAATTCCAGTATCTTTAACAGAAAATACTAAATTAACCATATCACCATCCATCGGTTCAGACCAAGCCGAAAGTTCTACCTCTCCTTTCTCCGTAAACTTGATAGCATTGCTCAACAGATTCAACAAAATCTGACGTAAACGAACTAAGTCGACCACAGCACTTGTAACTAAGTTTGGGGCCAAGCTAAGCTTAAGGTTAATTCCTTTTTGCTCTGCATGAAACCTAATAATCTCAACCGTTTCATTTAACAATTCAATTATATCGGTTTGAACCAAATCTAATTCCAGCTTCTCGGCTTCTATTTTCGACAAATCGAGTATATCATTTATGATACCCAATAAGGCTTTTCCAGAGGCATTTGCGTTGTTAACAAACTTTAGTTGTATAGGATTTAAAGGCGTGTTTTGAAGCAATTCGGTAAACCCTATTACAGCATTTAAAGGAGTACGAATTTCATGACTCATATTGGCCAAAAATTCTGTTTTAGCTTTGCTGGCAGCCTCGGCTCTCTCCTTTTCTATCACCAACTTATTAAACAAATCGGCCTTCATTTTACTGTTTACAAGCATCTGCGCATATAAGGTAAGCAAACTTTTTTCCTTATCGGTATACACATAATGGTCGGTTACAGCATCAAAACCAATAAAGCCAAAGCATTCATGCTCATTCATCATCGGAATGGCAATTAAACTTTTTATTTCTTGTGGCTCTAATATGGCACGCAAAGCATCATCTGGTTCCAGAGCTAACACATCTGGCACATACATTATCTCGCCCTTTTTATGCGTTTCGGCCCACTGAGGAATCATTTCTATGGGCACTTCTTGTAATTCCGAAATCTGTGGTGTTATTCCCTCTGCGCACCACTCGTAAGTAA
>JAKRSG010000067.1 GCA_022402405.1 Bacteroidia bacterium
ATAAGGTTTTACCTTTTGAGTGTTTCTTGTATTATCTGTGCATACGGCAACAATTTCTAACCCATATTTTGCTTTCCAATCGTCGTACAGCTCGTGCATGTTATTGAGTTCTTTTTTGCAGGGAGAGCACCAAGTGGCCCAGAAACTGATAACGGTAATCTTACCAGACTTAGAGTAATCTGCCATGTTTTTAGATTTACCATGCATATCTTTCAACACCATATTTGGCATTGTTTGAACTTCTTTTTGCGCTTTACTCAAGAAAGCAAATCCGAGGAATAACCCCATCATAAGTAATTTTTTCATGTTGCTATATTAATAATTTTCTTTGATTCAAAAAACTTGCCAAAATCAAATGACATTTCAAATCTAAATTGGCTTTTTTTATTTTGCTAATTTAAACCATTGTTTGAAACTTACATCCAACTTGAAAACAAATATATATGAAAACAAGTATCAAATTAGCAATCGGCTTATTCCTAGTTATCGGATTAAGTTTTGTTTCTTGTAAAAAAGAAAATTCGGAAGATTTAGAAATGAGCACGTCCGAAGACATGGCCTTTTCTGAAAACAGTTTTGATCAAATTTTTAAAGAGGTAGATGAAAATGCAAATGAAGGAGGCCTTAAAAAGAGTTATCCAATAGTACTCATAGACTCCCTTTCTAATCCTAGAACGATGAGCATAGATTATGGCACTGTTAATTTCTTATGCAAAGATGGTAATTATAGAAGAGGGAAAATCTTGGTTAATTGGTCGGGCAAGTACCGCCAAGAAAACACTGTTATAAACATAGGTTTTGACAACTTCTATCAAAACGACAACTTGATAGAAGGATACAAAAAAATCACCAATACTGGCAGAAACACTCTAAACCAATTAACCTTTACAATAGAAGTAAATGGTAAAATTACAAACACAGCTAATGAGGTTATTAGTTGGAATAGCAATAGGCAACGTACCTGGATAAATGGTGAAAACACTGCCATTCGCAACGATGATATATATACTATCAGTGGAGAAACCAATGGAACTAACCGAAATGGCCAAACTTTTACATCTAAGATTATTAGTCCGCTTACCATTAACTTAGGATGCGATTGGAGATTGGTAGCAGGGATAGTAGAATTAACGCCTCAAAATAAAGCCACCAGAACCATTGATTATGGAGATGGTTCATGCGATAGATTGGCTACTGTTAAGGTAAAAGACAAAAGCTTTACCATAACATTAAAGAGATAACACTTTTAAAAAAAATTTAAAAGCCGAGAGATTAACTTTCGGCTTTTTTTATGCCATTCACATCAAAAAAGAACCTATAATTAAGGGATACCACTTATTTTATTGGTATTGAGAAGCAGTTTATTTTGTTGTTATGTTAACTAAAGCTGACTCCCATATGCAAACCAAGATAACAATAGAAAATATTAGGCGAGAGATTCTACAAGTGAACGACTTAATTGAAGTTTCCTTTGCTACAACAGCAGATAGAACCTCCGAAATAAAAACTAATTTATCTGAATTAAAGGAGCAAACTAAAAAACTGAATTGGGAATCAGATTGGCTAATGGAAAAACTCAAGCATATTCGCTTTATATACGAAGAGAAATTTGCCTTGAATTGCATATTTGATTTATCACAGCTTAAACAAACTCTTGGAAGAAAATTAGAATTGGTAATTCGAATCTTAATTGAGGAAACGCTAAATAGTATTGCTGGTATTAAACAAAATATCGACATTAAAGTCATTATTCGAAACCCTAGCGAAAGTCACCAATTAATCATAAGTAGTGAAGGTTTTGCAGAAGAATTTAAACAATTAGAGTCCGTTCATTTGGCAGAATCTAGGGTTAATAAAGTTTGCCAATTATTTAATGTTGAACCAAGTATTTCATACCAATTATCTGAAGGAAATATTTTATTTGCATTTAAAATCCATGAAGTATAAAATAATAGTGGCCGACGACCATCCCATAACCTTATTAGGGACGGAAACCTTTATTAAGAGTTTAAACCATTATGTTATCGAAAAATACAATAATGGAATAGCGGCATTAAATGGCATTATGCAACATGAGCCAGACATTGCCGTGCTGGACGTAAGCATGCCGGGAATGTCGGGCTTGGAAGTATTATCTATTTGCAAATTTAGACGACTACCTACCAAAATTATATTGCTTACGATGCATAAAGAAATCTCGGTTTTTTATGCCGCACGTGATAGCAAATTTGATGGGTATGTGCTAAAAGATAATGCACAAGAAGAATTAGAAGACTGCATCAACCAGGTAATGAAAGACAAGATTTTCATCAGTCCGATTTTAAAAGAAATTTTGGTAATTGATGAAATCCCCAATAAAAATGAGTTACTAGAAAAACTAACCAAAACCGAGTTAAAAATTTTAGAACTCGTTTCTAAATTTAAGTCGAACAAAGAAATTGCTAGCTTCTTTTTTATCTCAGAACGAACCGTGGAGGTTCATAAACGGAATATTGCCGAGAAGCTTCAGATTCAAAAAGGGAAAAATACACTTTTAGAATGGGCATCAAAAAACTACCAAAAAAACGATTAGCAAACCTAGTTATCGTCTTACAACCAAGTAAATACAATTTTTTTTTAGATCAAACATAAATATACAAATAACGCCTAAAAATATACAAATTAAGTAAGCTCATGGTTGACCCAAATTTTGGAATAATTTTCGTAAACTTAAAATAGTTACTTAAAGTTTTATTTATATTCGTGCTGTTGTGAAAATTATTAACAAATCAGAATCCATCTTTAGAGAGACCTCGCACGCTGGCGTGCGCACAGACCTCGATGAACTCGTAGAAAAAGAACGTTCGGAGCTATTTAACCAAGCTGTGGGTGTGGTATATGGGGTTTTCATTTTAGGCATAACCATTGCCATTATGTTAGAACTTAAAACCGAATATCAAATAGATTTATTA
>JAKRSG010000068.1 GCA_022402405.1 Bacteroidia bacterium
ATAAAGTAGCAATTTCTTTTCCGTTTTGATCCATTATTAAATACCTTCTTGGTATCGAAACACTGCTAATTTGATCAATAACATACATGCCATCGTCTGATACTAAACCTGTATGCTGACCCTCCAATTTATTAATAATGGTGCTAGCTCCCGACTTTAAATCTAACCTACAAACATACTTACTTAAACCATCTTCACTCACCGCATGATAGAACAAATATTTACCCTTTGCATCGGTAGAAATAATATCTTTAACCGTCATTTTGCCCTTAGTAAGCTGCTTAATTTCGTTGCCACGTGCATTGTACAAATACAAATGAGTAAAGCCATCTTTCTGGCTGAACCAAATAAATTTACTGCCATCATTATGGATGAAGTAAAGAGGCTTTTGCGGCTCCACATATTTCTCATGCTTCTCGGTAAACAAAGTGCGAATAAACTGTCCGGTGCTACCATCATATTGCTGCAACTGCATCTCGTTTTGATCGCGATTTACGATAGCTATGTATAGATATTCCTCATCCGGACTCCATGAAATATTGGTTAAATACTGCTCAGGATCACCTGTAGTCATAACCTCCATTTTGCGCTTCTTTTTAAAGTCGTACAAGTACACACGAGCTTGGTGACTCTTATTCCCAGCCATTGGGTATTTTATAATTTCAGTGGCATTGGGTTTAGAAAGTTTGCTCGCGTTTGTATCGTTAAGATTTATCTTCATCATGGTATAATCATCTACCATGCTCTCGCTTAGTTTATAGAAGGCAATGCGGTTTCCGGCCGGACTAAAAAACGTGCCTTTAGTAATACCAAACTCATTACGGTGCACAGATTTACCATACGAAGTCTGACTTTGCGCATCATCGGTAATAAGATCACCTTTGTTTACTGCCTGCCCTTGCGCATCTGCCCCCATTTCCGGCGATGATTGTCCGTTTACATTTACATATAAATTATTATACAAAGTATAGGCAAGCTTATTGCTTCCCGCATCAAAATCTAAGTTCTCACCATCCTTCGGAGCCCTTGCTAACAAAGTAACTTTCTTATTACTTAAGTTAAACATGTAATGAGCATTCGAATAATAAAACCTAAAACTAGTTAGGTTCAGCCACGTTAAAAAAGGAAACCTATTTAAGGCCGGAGCTTGCGGTAATAAGTTTAAAAAAGCATTGCTCAATTCCTGAATTTCAAGAATGGTATCTCGTTTTAAACTTGGAACCTCTTGAACAACCATAACTTCTTTGCCACTTTTTTTGGCTACATAAGCCAAGGTATTGCTTTTAGGAATCCATTGCAATTGCGATAAACGCTCAGGAGCCAATACAGTTCTGCCCTTCATCACGGCATCCTCCACGGTTAACATCTTATTCTGCGCCCCTACAGAAATACTCAATACAAATAGAGATACAAGTATCCTCAACGATTTATTCATACTTTTTACTGATTTTTTTAGTCTTCAAGTATACATAATTTACTCTATACTTCGACTATACTTCGACAGGCTCAGTATGACATGTTGCTCAGTATGACAAAGCGTAGCTTACTCGCCACCAATTGTCATGCTGAGCTTGCCGAAGCATTGCCGAAGCACGCTAAAGCATGTCATGCTGAGCAATCACATGTCTTGCTGAGCCTGCCGAAGCACGATATTCTGCACTGAAGCCACCTGAAACTGAATAAAACTCAACTGCTCCAAAATATCAATTATAGATAAAGATTGAAAACTAAGCTTTTCTGTAGGAATACTAAGTCCATTTTTATCGGTCTGAACCAAGTCTAGCTGCCGATTAAACGCCTCCAATTCTGATATCAAATGTGCTTTAGAAAGAGCATGCTTATCATCTTCAAAAAATGTAGTTGGTTTCAGTTTATCATTACCCGAGCTAAACTCACTTGCATCTATTATGCTTGCCTCTTGCAGCGGCTTATTGGCTGTTTCAGCTATTAGGTTCAGCTTAATATCTTGTATGTATTTAATGAGATTTTCTGCCGAAACATACAAGGCGTTGCTATCTATTTTCAATGCTGCATGTTTCGATAATTCTGAGTTATCTAGAGAAATTTGTTTGTTAGCTGCCTCCATTACTTCTAACGATTCTAGCAGCATGATGCTCGTTTTGCTCGAATTATGCAAGTTAAACAAAGCGTATGTCATGCCACCCCAAGCCACCAATAAAATGGTGTTTATATTCGTATTGAACCTAGATTCGGCTCTGCGAATTCTGGTAAAATAATACAAGGGAATATACCCAAATAAAAACACCGTAACACTACCACGCATAAGTATATTTGCGTAAGGCCAATGCATAATTTTAAATAGTGAACCCACTACCGCAGCCATAGCTAATACAAACCCAAAAGCAAAAACCCATTTGTCGATGGTCTTTTCTTCATCTTTAAATTTTAGAATAATAAGAAGTGGTAAAAAGATAAAACTAAAACCAAAGCCACCCAAAAGAAACAAAAAACCAGCACCAGGCCAATGCATGGTTTTAAATATAGCAGCTGCCATTAATGCAATGGCAGAAAGAAATCCAGAATACCTAATTGTATTTTTCATAGCGTAATAATTTTTAAAAGTTAATAAATAGTGCGTTTCCTCCTCTATTTCTGCGAGTCGACTCGCAAAAAATCGAGGCATGATTTTCCCATAAAACTCATAAAAGTTCTCTTCGTCCTCCATTTCATTTTCAATGATGCAGCAAATGTGATCTAGTAGATTGTTTTGCAGATCTTCAAGAACAATCCCATTTTGCCTAATATCATCTAAAATAAAATCAATCTCCTCCTCTTTAAGCTGGTACATTTCTATTTCCCATTTCCAAATCGAGCAGAAATTTCATGGTATCCATAAATTCTCTTAACTCGTTAACTTTAAAATCTACCATGGTAACCCCAGAAGGTGTAATAGAATAATACTTGCGTACTCGCTTACCAATCGTTTCAATTTCAGTTTCTACCTCGCCAT
>JAKRSG010000069.1 GCA_022402405.1 Bacteroidia bacterium
CTCAACCAAGAACCTTACAAAAAAGAAATTGTTGAAAGCGAGTCGGTTCAGACCATATTTTACCAAAACGGACCTAATAAAATTGAGTTATTACAAGGACTTTCAGAGGATAGTGCCATTTCAAAATTTATATCAAAAAAAGGAGAAGGAATACATCATATTGCTTTTGCTGTAGAAGATATTGTAGCCGAATTAAAAAGATTAAAAGAAGCTGGCTTTCAATTAATACATGAAACACCTAAAGTGGGCGCCGACAATAAACTGATAGCTTTTGTGCACCCCAAAGACACCAATGGCGTGCTCATAGAACTTTGTCAAGAACGCTAAAATTCTATTTCGTCTTTTAAACTCTGAAATTCATTTCTGGTTTTCAAATCTTTACTGTTTTTTAGCAATTCTAATCCTCTTGTGAGGTAATTTAGAGCCTCCGTTTCCTTATTTGAATCTCTGCACAACAAGGCTAATTGATAATATGCAGCTATATATTGTGGGTCTTGTTGTATACATTTTTTAAAAAAAACCTCCGACAAATCATTTTGGTTCAAGCCTTTATACTCCATACCTAAAGCATATAATACAAAAGTATCGTGAGGATTTTCTTGATGCATTTCCAACAATTTTTGTAAACGTGTGTTGTTCATTTCAGATTCTTAATAATTCAATTATTTTTGTCGCCTCAAAATAAATACTTTTTTAGGGTAAGCTAGTTCGCAAACCCAAAAATGATTAAAGAATATAAAACAACAGAATATGAAAATTTTGGTTTGTATTAGCCAGGTACCAGATACCACTACCAAGGTAACTTTTACCGACAACAACACTAAGTTCAACACCCAAGGTGTTCAATTTATCATCAACCCTTACGATGAATTAGCGCTTACAAGAGCCCTAGAAATCACCGAGAAATCTGGTGGTACTGTTAGCACTATCACAGTTGGCTTGGCCGACACAGAAGCCAGTATCCGTAAGGCTTTAGCCATTGGCGCTCACAATGCCGTTAGGGTTAATGCTGAACCTATAGACGCTTATTTTGTAGCTGAGCAAATTGCTAACTACGCTAAAAACGAAGGATTTGATTTGATCTTCACAGGAAGAGAAAGCATAGATTATAACGGAGGAATGGTTGCTGGTTTGTTGGGCGAAATGCTTAATATTCCGAGTGTAAACGTAATAACTTCTATCGAAATTGAAAACGGCAACGCCATTTTAGAAAGAGACATTGACGGTGGTAGAGAGAAATTAACTGCCAAGTTACCTTGTGTGGTTAGTGCTCAAAAAGAATTAACAGAACCTCGTATTCCTAACATGCGCGGAATTATGGCTGCTAGAACCAAACCTTTGCAAGTAATTGAAGCCAGCGGTTCGCAAGCCAATACACAAACTGTATCGTTTGAATTACCTGCTCCAAAAGGTGCTTGTAAACTTATTGATGCAGCTGATGCTGGTAAATTAATTGATTTATTACACAATGAAGCTAAAGTAATTTAAGCTTATTAATCCTTAAAAAATTCGAATATGAATATTATAGTTTTTGCAGAAAATCAGGATGGTGTTTTTAAAAAATCATCTTTTGAAGCCGTTTCATACGCCTCACAAATAGCCGCACAACATGGCTCTCAAGTTACTGCTGTTTCTATTGGAAATGTAGCTGCAGAGAAGTTAGCCGATTTAGGAACCTATGGCGCTGATGTAGTTTTACAATATAATAGCGACATTTTCTCTCAATTTACAGGTGAAGCATACAGCAAAGCCTTGGCTCATGCCTCTAAACACAAAGGAGCAGATTTAATTATTATCTCAAATACATACAGTGGAAAAATGATAGCCCCAAGAGTAGCTGCCAAACTAAACGCAGGGATGGTGAGTGGCGTAATTTCTATGCCAGATACCAGCAATGGTTTTAAGGTAAAAAGAAGCGTTTTCTCTGGTAAATCATTTGCCGATGTTTCTATAAACACCAGTGTAAAAGTAATTAGCATTACTCCAAACTCTTTTAGCATAGTAGAAAATCAAAAAGCTGCTAGCGTAGAAACCATGGATGCAGGCTTAACTACTACCGATATCAATACTCAAACCGTTGAGGTAGCTCGTGCTACAGGAAAAATTCCGTTAACAGAAGCAGAATTAGTGGTAAGCGGCGGTAGAGGTATGAAAGGACCAGAAAACTGGCATTTAATAGAAACACTTGCCGATACCTTAGGTGCAGCAACAGCCTGCTCTAAGCCAGTAAGTGATATCCACTGGAGACCACATTCAGAACACGTTGGTCAGACTGGTATTACCATTAAACCAAACTTGTACATTGCAATTGGTATCTCTGGTGCTATTCAGCATTTAGCTGGTGTTAGCTCTAGTAAGGTAATTGTAGCCATCAACAAAGATCCAGAAGCTCCTTTCTTTAAAGCAGCAGATTACGGGATTGTAGGCGATGCATTTGAAGTTCTGCCAAAAATAATTGAAGCAGCCAAAGCACTGAAAAGTGCTTAATAACAAAAAAAGCGAATCAAATTGATTCGCTTTTTTTTTGTTATTAAGCTGCTGGCTCCTGGCAGGTTTTAATTCGTCATTCGACATTCGATGTTCAGCATTCGACATTTTTTAGATTTTCGGATTTAGAATTTAGAATTTCGGTTTTCGAATTTAGAATTTAGAATTTTTCCTCCTTATTTTCCTTTTTTAATTGCTGCTTATTCCTTTATTTCGTTTCCAGCAAAAACAGGGTGCTGAATGAGTAGGGTTAAACTAAATATTCTTGGATTAAGTACGGGGCAGACCAGTGGGTCGTATACGCTTATTTTAGGCGAAGAAAACAGCAACAGAAAACTACCTATTGTTATTGGAAGTTTTGAAGCGCAGGCCATTGCGGTAGAAATCGAAAAAATTGTACCGTTCAGACCTATGACTCACGACTTATTCTTAAACTTCTGCAACTCTTTCGATATTA
>JAKRSG010000070.1 GCA_022402405.1 Bacteroidia bacterium
TCTTAATACCGCTGATTTTGGCAATGGCATACGGTTCATTAGTGGGTTCTAAAAATCCACTCAATAAACTCTCCTCTACCAATGGCTGTGGCGCCAATTTTGGGTAAATACAGCTCGAGCCAAAAAACAAAAGCTTCTTAACTCCATTTAGGTAACTTTGATGAATGATATTGTTTTGTATCATCAAGTTTTCATACAAAAACTGAGCTCTATAAACGTTATTGGCATGAATGCCGCCCACTTTAGCAGCGGCTAGAAATACATAATCGATTTTCTCTGTTTCAAAAAACGCAGCTACATCCGCTTGGTTGGTAAGATTTAGCTCACTCGAAGTTCTACAAACAATATTCGTAAATCCTTCTCTCTCTAATTTTCTATGCATGGCCGAACCAACCATTCCGCGGTGACCAGCAATATATATTTTCTCGTTTTTCTGCATCTTAATTTTCTTGAAAACTCTGAAGTTTACTTTTATAAATAGCTACCATTTCTTGTTTGGTATGTTCGCTAAATTTGGAGTTATATATCATTTTGTACTGACTACCCATTTCGATAGAATCGTATTTTTTTACCCGCACTTCTTGCGTATGAAAAATGGCAATTAATTCAGTTTTGTAGAATACCATAAGTATCCTAGGCACTAGAATTTGCTGCACAAACTCAGGTTCTTTAATGAGGTACGATGTATAATCATTGTTCTCTATCGTTTTTACAAAAGAGTACTTCTGCAAAAAGGCTTCAAAGAACTTAATTCGCTCATTATTCTCTGCTTTATCCAGTAAATTACTGAGTTCAATTTCGGGCACATGTCTTAAATCTGTGCAGCCTTTAGGCATGTATCCGCTAATGATTATATGTGTTAAGCTGTCGCTTACTTCTAGCAACTGCATAGGATTAAACGAGTAGCTAACCTTCCCAATAGCTTTGCGTTCTTGGTTGTAAAGCTTGGTTTTTTCGGTTAACCTTAGTCCATCATATAGCAATCTGGTTGGCACCCAAGCTTCAATCCACACTTTGTTTCTTATGGGGCTTTTCGACTGACAAAGAAACTCTGTTCCGGGGAAAAGCGACAATACTTCCCTGCCTTGCTCTTCCTCACTCATAGAGCAAAATCCACTGGTTCTCTCAGCAAAAATGGGTTCGAACCAAAGGCTTAAAAGGATTACAATATAGAGTTTACTTTTTTGCAAAACGATGTTTAATTACCTGAAATATTACAGGTAAAACCGAAACTAAGATAATGCCAAAAACTACCTTTTCAAAGTTTTTCTGAACCCAAGGATTGCTGCCTAAAAAGTATCCGGCAAGGGTTAAACTGCTCACCCATAAAATGGCACCAATAATACAATAAGTGATGTATTTGCTATATTTCATGCTGCCAACGCCAGCTACAAATGGAGCAAAGGTGCGCACAATAGGTACAAAGCGAGCGATGATAATAGCTACTGTTCCATGTTTTTCATAGAACTCTTCTGTTTTACGGATGTATTCTTTTTTAATAGTAAACAAACCAAATAACTTGGCGCCTTCACCTTTTTTAGCCAAAAATTTTCCAATAAAATAATTTGTGTTATCTCCCAATAAGGCAGCGCTAATTAACAACATAATGATAACAGCTACGTCTAGATTATTATTTACGTTACCAGCCAAAACACCTGCGGTAAATAGTAATGAATCTCCAGGTAATAGGGGTAACACCACCAAACCTGTTTCGCAAAAAACAATTAAGAAAAGTAATCCATAAATCCACAATCCGTTTTCTGCCACAAATGCCTCTAAAAATCCCTTAGTGTTGGTTAGTAATTCTTTAATAATTTCTAAAAATTCCATATGTTTTGGTTAATTAGCTGCAAGTTTAATGAAATCTCATTGGTTTTTATAATTTTGTAACATGAGAAATAAATGGCAAAGCTTATTTTTAATTCTTTTGCTGGGTGCTGTTGTGGGATTTTCATCTTGCAGCTCTCACAAAGGTATAGCACGCGATAGAAAATGTAATTGTCCGAAGTTCTAACATATGAAGCCCATTACGTTTAGTCTCATTACCGTTTGTTATAATGCCGAAAAACTGCTTCCAGCAACCTTGCAAACCGCTGTAAACCAAACCTTCAAGAATTTTGAGCTGGTAATTATCGATGGAGGTTCTAAAGACAATAGTCTGCAAGTGTTAGAACCCTTTAAACCCTATATTGGTACCTTAATTTCTGAACCCGACAAAGGCATTTACGATGCCATGAATAAAGGTGTAAAAGCCGCCAAAGGCGAGTATGTATATTTTTTAAATGCGGGCGATTCTTTCTATGATAATCAGGTTTTAGAAAGGATATATGAGGCTATACAGAAATCTCATTCCGATTTTTTCTATGCCAAAGTAGAAACCAAAAATGAACCTACAGGCGTTAATTACATAACAGGCAAGCCCGTTGAGTTTGCTATGTTTTACAGTCATTATCCTATTTGTCACCAAGCCACTTTTGCCAAAAAAGCTGTATTTGAAAAGATAGGTTATTTTAATATTAATTATTCACTTGTTGCCGATGGCGAGTGGTTTATTCGTTTGTTTAAAGAGCCATCGCTCAGCAAAACCTACCTCGATCAAATGGTGGCATTTTACGATATTCAAGGCGCCACGTATTTCAAACGAATGAAAGGTTACAAGGAATATATTCGTGCTGGTTTTACGCATTTTCCATTACATCGCGCCATTTTTAACTGGCTGTTATATCCGGTTATTTACACAAAAGTTTGGTTTATTCGCAATTTTCAAAATACGGCTTGGTTCAAAAAATATAGGGCATTAAAATTTAGAAATACGTTAGCAAAAGCCTCTTAAAAATTGAAATATGAAAATAGGTGAAATTACATCCTACTTGGAGTCGTTTGCTCCCTTAGCATACCAAGAATCTTACGATAATTGTGGGCTTCTTACGGGGTCGGTTCAAACAGAAATAACTAAAGCTTTGGTGTGTTTAGATTGCACCTAGG
>JAKRSG010000008.1 GCA_022402405.1 Bacteroidia bacterium
GTAGTATTTGGAATGAGAATTAGGCAGATGTCGAGAAAAGCGCAAGACCAACTGGCAGAAAGTGGTACCATTGTTCAAGAAACTTTCTTGGGTATTTCCATTGTTAAGGCGTTTACTAGCGAACCTCATGAATTGGGTCGTTATAAAAAAAGCATTTTTAGTGTAGTAGAAACTGCCATCAGAAACGCCAGATACCGCGGGGCTTTTGTGAGCTTTATGATATTTAGTGTATTTGGTTCTATTTCTTTTGTTATGTGGTACGGCGCCGGAATGATTAGCAGTGGTAAACTAAGCACAGGCGATTTAACCATGTTTGTGATATTCTCTGCCTTTGTGGGTGGTACATTTGCCGGATTTGCAGATATGTTTAGTCAGCTCCAAAAAACGTTAGGTGCCACGCAACGTGTTAGAGAAATACTTAGGGAAAAAGGCGAAGATGTTAATCTTCATAGCTCTCAAACGGAAATAAAACACAAAATTTCTGGAAAACTTAGTCTCGAAAATGTATCTTTTTCATACCCTTCTCGTCAGGATGTTCAAGTACTAAATAATCTAAATTTGGAGGTTAACAGCGGAGAACAAATTGCTCTGGTAGGACCAAGTGGCGCGGGAAAAAGTACCATTGCATCTTTGTTGTTAAAGTTTTATGAGCCTAGCAGTGGAAAAATAGTTTTTGATAAAATTGATAGTAAGGAAATTGGCCTCAGCGAGTTGCGAAAGCAGATTGCTTTTGTGCCTCAAGATGTAATATTATTTGGTGGCACCATTCTAGAAAATATTTCATACGGAAACCCGCTGGCAAGTGAATCAGAAATTATAGAGGCAGCAAAAAAAGCCAATGCTCACGAATTTATAACAAAGTTTCCAGAAGCATACCAAACTATGGTAGGCGAGAGGGGCGTAAAGTTAAGTGGGGGCCAGCGACAAAGAATAGCAATAGCGAGAGCTATCCTAAAAGATCCTGCTATACTTTTACTAGATGAAGCTACCAGTTCGCTCGATAGCGAGAGTGAGCAATTGGTTCAAGACGCTTTAGATAATTTAATGAAAAACCGCACCAGTATTGTTATTGCTCACCGTTTATCTACGGTAAAAAATGCTAATAAAATTGTGGTTATTGACCACGGAATGGTAAAAGAAATAGGCACCCACGAACAATTGATGCAAAAAGAAAAGGGTATTTATAGAAATTTGGTCGACTTACAATTAGAATGGTCAACCCTTGAAAAATAGATTGTTGCAAGGTAAACGTATATAAAAGTTTTGTCATTTGGTTTTTTAAAATAAATTTGCCAACTAAATAAGGCGTTTATTCGGTTTGAACCGATTAAAACAATTAAAAACATTCTATCCAATTAACTAATATTTATGTCTGAATTTCAGTTGGTAATGCCTAAAATGGGCGAGAGTATAGCAGAAGCTACCATCATTCGTTGGACAAAAAACGAAGGCGATTCTATTGCTGTTGACGAAACAGTATTGGAGATTGCTACCGACAAGGTTGATTCTGAAGTACCTTCACCAAAAGCCGGAAAATTAATTAAGCGATTATTTAATGAAGGTGATGTAGTTCCAGTAAATGCGCCTATTGCAATCATTGCATTAGAAGGAAGCGCTAGTGCTAGTGCTCCAGTGGTGGCTGCTGCTCCTGTTGAGGTTAAACAAGCAGTTCAACAGGTAGAACAAAGTATTTCCCAAGCACATGAAGCAGCTGCTCCAATAGGTGGAAATAGATTCTATTCTCCATTGGTACTAAATATTGCTAAAACAGAAAATATTAGCATGGCAGTTCTAGAAACAATTCCTGGAACGGGTGCAGAAGGCAGAGTTACCAAAAGAGATATTCTGGCTTATGTTCAAAATAAGGGCACCGCAAGCGCCCCTCAGTTAAGTGCTCCAGTTGTTTCGGCACCTGCAGAAACCGCAGCTCCAGCGAAACCTGCTGTAAGCAATTCGGTTCCTCCTCGTCCGCCAGTAAGTATGTCGGGTGGTGATGAAATTATCGAAATGGATCGTATGCGCAAGCTTATCGCAGACCATATGGTAATGAGTAAGCATACTAGTCCGCATGTAACCTCATTTGTAGAGGCAGACGTAACCAACATGGTAGTTTGGCGCGATAAAGCTAAGAAGGTTTACGAGAAGAGAGAAGGCGAAAAAATTACCTTCACACCTATGTTTATTGAGTGTGTAGCCAAAGCTATAAAAGACTTTCCTATGATTAATGTTTCGGTAGATGGAAACAATATTATCAAAAGAAAGAATATCAATATTGGTATGGCTGCTGCTTTGCCTTCGGGCAATTTAATTGTGCCAGTAATCAAAGGTGCAGACGGAATGAACTTGTTGGGCTTAACCAAGTCGGTAAACGATTTAGCCAACAGAGCGAGAGCAAATAAATTAGCACCAGACGATATCCAAGGAGGAACATTTACCTTAACCAATGTAGGTGGATTTGGAAACGTTATGGGTACTCCAATCATTAATCAACCTCAGGTTGCTATTATGGCTACTGGTTCTATCAAGAAAAAACCAGCCGTATTAGAAACCCCAATGGGCGATGTAATTGCTATTCGTCATATGATGTTCTTAAGCTTAAGTTACGATCACCGTGTAGTAGATGGTTCTTTGGGAGGTAGCTTCTTAAAACGTGTGGCAGATTATATGGAGCAGTGGGACGTAAATAGAGAAATTTAATACCAAATATATCCTTTTTGAAGCCGGCTTTGTTAACAACTTATTGAAAACAAAGCCGGCTTTGTTTTTGTTGCTACTCAATTCTAAACTATTTTTGCATCCCGTAAGTACACAATTACGGGCATAATTTTCGGTGTTTTTAGCACCCATAATCCGTTTTTGGTGTGCGCTAACTATAAACACATGACACCAAAATACATATTCGTAACAGGCGGCGTAACGTCTTCATTAGGCAAAGGAATTATTGCCGCATCATTAGCCAAATTATTGCAAGCAAGAGGTTATTCGGTTACTATTCAAAAATTAGATCCTTATATCAACGTGGATCCAGGTACGCTTAATCCATACGAACATGGAGAATGTTATGTAACAGAAGATGGAGCCGAAACCGATTTAGATTTGGGTCATTACGAAAGATTCTTAAATACTCCTACATCGCAAGCCAACAATGTTACAACCGGTAGAATCTATCAGCATGTAATTAATCAAGAGCGTGAAGGTGCATTCTTAGGCAAAACAGTTCAGGTTATTCCTCATATCACAGATGAAATTAAACGCAGAATAAAGCTTTTAGGTGAAACGGGTGAATATGAAATTATCATTACTGAAATTGGTGGTACAGTAGGTGATATTGAATCACTACCATACGTAGAGTCTGTTAGGCAATTACTTTGGGAGCTTAAAGACGAGGATGCCTTAGTGGTTCATCTTACTCTTTTGCCTTATCTAAGTTCAACTCATGAGTTAAAAACCAAGCCTACTCAACATAGTGTAAAATTGTTATTAGAAAGTGGTGTACAGCCAGATATTTTGGTTTGCAGAACAGAACATGCCATTTCAAAAGAAATGCGTAAGAAGATTGCATTGTTCTGTAATGTAGATGTAAACTCGGTTATAGAAGCATTAGATGTGCCAACTATTTATGATGTGCCGCTTATGATGTTAAAGGAGAAGCTCGACAAAACGGTTCTTTCTAAACTAAAATTAAGTGCTAAAAACGACCCAGATTTGGAGAGTTGGAAAAACTTTTTAACCCGACATAAAAACCCTAAACATGAGGTTAGAATTGGCTTAATTGGAAAATATATTGAGCTTCCAGATGCATACAAATCTATCATAGAAGGCTTTATACATGCTGGAGCATTTAACGAAGCA